>JACCXV010000326.1 GCA_013696835.1 Gemmatimonadota bacterium
CCACTGAGCGAGTGAGAGCCGGTGGCGCGCCTGCGCATTCCCCGCATCGGGTTGGACGACGTGGTGCTCGAGGGCATATCCAAGGAAAAGCTGGCGGTTGCCCCCGGACACTACCCCCGGATGCCTCTGCCTGGCGACGGCGGTCACGCCGTGCTTTCGGCGCACCGTGACTCTTTCTTCAAGAGGGTCGGGAGGCTCGCGGGAGGAGACCGGATATCCGTGCTGCGCCCCGACGGCCGGGAGATCCTCTACGAGGTGGCCCGCAGCTACATCGTGCACAAGTCGAACCGCACGGTCATCGTGCCGCGCGAGGAGGAGGTGCTGACGCTCGTCACCTGCTATCCCTTCGTGTACGCCGGCGCTGCTCCCTATCGCTACATAGTGGAGGCGCTCCCGGCCGCACCGATCTCCCGCCCCGACTGATTGCCCGCACCTGCGGGCTTCCGCACCTCAGCGTACTCTCTGGTTCAGGAAGTTCACGGCATGCCTGAGGCGCGCCATCTCCTCTCGCAGCCCCTGCACCGCCCGCTCCAGCTCGGCAACCCTTGCCTGCAGCATCTCCCTTCCCGCGGCGGGCTCGGCTGCCGCGGCGCTCGAGGGGGGAGTGTCCGCAGGCACGTGTCCCCCGCAGCTGGGGCAGGAGCCGCCCTTCAAGGCTGCACCCAGGCGGAGAACCAGTAGAGAACGGCTCCCGAAAGCGGCGGGATCAGGAGATTGTCATCGAGCGGGAGTTCCGCATGCTCGACGAGGGTGGCTACGAGGGCGCCGCCCACGGCAGGCACCCAGCCCACGAGCGGGATTGCCGTCGCGAGGCAGACGACGAAGCACGCCAGACTGCCTTCCAGGCTCTTGCCGCCCGGTCCGAGCCGCATCCGGCCCCAGGCCGTCCCCACGAGGCCCGCGGCCACGTCTCCGAGCACGAGGAACAGGGCCGCTGCCAGGGCGATCGCCTTGGGGAAGAGCGTTACCGCCGCCAGGATGCCGCCGACGAAGTACGTCGTCCCGTTGAGGCCTGTGAGGTCTCGCGGCAGAAGCAGGCGACGCAGAAAGCGCGTGAAGAACGCATTGGTAGCCGGGTGGCGCAGTCGCACGAGGTCGACTGCGAGCAGAGTGCCCACGGCGACGGCGAGTACCGCAACGTACGGATCGCGGCCAAGCAAGCCGAGTGCGTAGGGCGCGAGCACCACCAGGCCGCCCAGAACATGCCAGAACCGTCGGGAGGCGGTATGACGAGGGCTGACGGTCGGGATCGCCCCCGTCAAGGCCCCGGGCGGCTGCGTCTCACGTTTCAGCGGTTTGGGTCGCCGTGGGGGCGGTGCCGGTCCAGAAGCCGTTGCAGCGAGAGGAAATCGATCGGCTTGGTGAGATAGGCGTCGAATCCGGCGGCGAGCGCCCGGTCCCGATCCGCCCTGGACGCGTAGCCGGTGATCGCGACGAGCAGGACGCGATTTGCGCCTGCGTCCTGCTCCGACCCGCGCACCGCACGGGCGAAGGACAGCCCGTCCACGTGCGGCATCCCGATGTCGGAGATGACCACCTCGGGAACCGCATGACGCATCGCGTCCAGCGCTTCCGGGACGCTGCTGGCCAGCGTGACGCGAAAACCCCAGGAATCGAGGAGGACGCGCATGGCCTCGAGCGTGTCGGCGTTGTCTTCCACGAGCAGAGCGTTGCGCCGCCCCGGAGTCCTCTCGCGGCGCGAGCTGGCTTCACCTGGGAAGGCGCCGCCGTTCCGGCTGGCATCCGTGCCCGGGAGCCCGCCTTGCGGCGATGGTGAAACCGCGGCTGGACCCGCCCCCACGAACGCGGACGAGAGGCGGCTCAGCAGGCGGGAGATCCGAGACATGCGGGACGAAACGCCGCGCCGGGGGCCGTGTCAAGGCGCGCCGATGGGCGGGAAACTCCGGTCGCCTGGACGGGGCGGAGGCGTGATCGTGCCATGGCAGGCAGCCTCATGGCAAGAGCCCTAGTCCCAGCGTCGCAGCGATGAGGCTCACGAAGAGCGCGAGTCCCATGCAGTACGCGTGCAGAGCGCGGTCCGTGCGCCTCGCGCGGCCTCTCCACAAGCCCCAACCCAAGGCCGCCCCCGCTCCGACCAGCAGCATCGCCAAGGTCGCGAAGAATGCATGGGGGCTACGAAAAACCGGTTCTCCGCGAACCCCTCCCAGGATCGTCGGGCCCGCGACGTATCCCAGCGCCAGCGCACCCGCGAAGGCGAGCCCCGTCAGCGCGTGCGGGTCGACGAGCGGCAGCCTTCGATCGTGCAGCTTGCGCAGCCGCAGGGTCCGCATCCTGAGGCCTTGTCGCAGCGCCCACAGAGCCAGCACGAGCGCTGCGATCTGCCAGGCCGGATGAACGTACGGCAGGAGCGCCACGGCCTTTCCCCGTTCTCGAGGGCGGAGTAGGTTGGGACGATGCCTTTCACGGTCACCGAGATCCACCTGGTGGACGAGCGCGGCCGCAGGCGCGTCGCGGAGATCTACCCACCCGAGGACCGCGTCACCCCGGTCTGCGTTCACTCGACGGACGCCGGGTTCTCGCGGCGGCTGCTGGAGATGGACATTCTCCTTCGACCGCCCGCACCCTTTCAGGACGCCCCCCGGAGTCACCGGCCGGAGGAGAGCGCGGTCCATCGCGCGCAACCCCAGCCAAACTACTTCACCACCGTGAGCCTCGAAGAGACGCTGACGAAGCTGCTGGAGGGACTGCCGGGCGAAGGGCTGCCGCGCTACGAAACGCGGCAGCGCGTCCAGCGCACGAAATACTAAAGGACGTGCCGGTGCAGTCGCCAGCCGCCTCGCCCGGATGGACCGCAGCGCGCGCGCCCACGCGCGCGTGTGGGGGAGCCGTGCTGGCCGGAGGACTCTCCTCACGCATGCAGCGCCCGAAGGCCTGGCTTCCGTTCGGGGGCCAGCCTCTCCTCGTGCGCGTGGTGGAGGCATTGCGGCGGGCGTTCGAGCACGTCGTCGTGGTTGGGGCCGAAGGGCAGGATCTCCCCTTCACGGGCGCGACGGTTCTGCGCGACGGCCTGGCCGCACGCGGCCCCCTGGCGGGCATTCAGGCGGCCCTGATCGGCGCCGGCACACCGGCTGTCTTCGCGGTCTCCTGCGACGCCCCGTTCCTGCAGCCGGCCCTCGCACGTCACATGGCACATCTGGCGGAGGGCCACGACGCCGCCGTGCCGCGCTGGCAGGATCGCCTCCATCCCCTGCTCGCCGTCTACTCCACGCGGCTTTTGCCCGCCGTCTCGCGGCTCCTGAAAGAGGATCGCCTGCGCCCCGTGTTCCTCCTGGACGAGGGCGACGTGCGGATCGTCGAGGAGGACGAGATCCTCGCTGCCGACCCGCACGGCTTGAGCTTCTGCAACATGAACAGCCCGGATGAGTACGCCGCGGCGGTGGAAGCCATCCCGGTCCGAGTCACCTTCGAGCTCTTCGGGCCACCGCGGCTGCTCGCCGGCGGAAGTGAGGTGGCGGTGGACGTCCCGCGACCCGCGCTCCTCGGAAGCGCGCTGGCAGCGCTCGCGCGTGAGGCTCCCGCGCTGGTGGGTTCCGTGCTCGATGTGCACGGGATCCCTTCCCCGGCGTACCTGGTCAGCGTGAACGGCCGCGAGTTCACCGTTGACCGTGGCCGCACATTGGCGGACGGCGACCGTCTGCTGCTCCTGTCGGCCTCAGCCGGCGGGTAGGGCGATGATTGCGGGGAATGAAGAGGGCCGAGCCGCCCTGGCGAGCCTCTTCGAGGATCGACTGACGCGCGCGGGCGGACCCCTTGGCTGGCGATCCGCTCCCGCCGGCGAGGTCCCCGGAGGGTACTGGGGGCGGCTGCTGCACGTGGACCTCGCGCGGCGCAGATGGGAGTTCCTGCCGCTCGAGGAGCAGCTCCTGAGAAGGACGATCGGCGGGGGGAGTTTGGGGGCGGCCCTCCTCCACCGCTGGTGTCCTGCCGGCGCGGATCCGCTCGGGCCCGAGAACCCCCTGCTGCTCGTGACGAGCCCCCTCCTTGGCACGCCGCTCACCACGACGGCGAAATACACGGTCGTGACGAAGTCCCCCCTGACCGGGTTCATCACGGACTCGCTCTCCTCGAGCTTCTTCGCCCTGGCGCTCAAGGGCTGCGGCGCCGACGCCGTGGTGCTCACTGGGCGCGCCTCGCAGCCGACGTGGCTCGAGCTGGACGGCAGCGGCGTCCGATTCCACGACGCGCGCGCTCTCTGGGGGCGCCCAGCGGGGGAGGCGGCCCGAACCCTGCGCGACCGCCTGGGCCGGCGCGTGCGGGTGGCCGCGATCGGTCCCGCGGGGGAGCGGCTAGTCCGCTTCGCGACGATCTCGAACGACCGTCGTCACGCGGGCCGCGGCGGCGTCGGCGCGGTCATGGGATCCAAGAACCTGAAGGCCGTCGCAGTCCATTCCGGCCCCGTGCCGGGGGCGGCCGACCCCCAGGCCCTGCTCGAGATCGCGGCACGCGTGCGCGAGCGCAGTCTCGGCCCCGCGACGCTGAAGTACCGCAGCCTGGGCACGACGGCCAACGTGGCCCTCTTCAACCGGCTGGCGGCGCTCCCATCGTACAACTTCAGGCGCTCGACGTTCGACGGCGCGGAGCGGCTGACAGGCGAGACGCTCGCGGCCGAGCGGCGGGTGAAGCGGCTCTCGTGCGCCGGCTGCACGGTGGGTTGCGAGCACGTGTTCAAATCCGCGAAGACCGGCGGCGCCGGGCGCCTGGAGTACGAGACGCTCTTCGCGCTCGGTCCTCTGCTGGGCGTATCCGATCCCGATGCGGTGCTGCAGTCAGCCCAGCTGTGCGACCTGCTTGGACTCGACACGATCAGCGCGGGCGGAACGATCGCCTGGGCCCTGGAAGCCGAGGAAAAGGGGCTCTTCGCGCGCGCCGGGTTCGCACCGTTGCAGGCTCGCTTCGGTGACGGCGAGGGCGTCGCGCGCCTCCTCACGTCGATCGCGGAACGCCGGGGCGTCGGCGACCTCCTGGCCGAAGGCTCCCTGCGCGCCGCGCGCACCGTGGGCGGCGGCTCCGAGCACTACGCCATGCAGGTGAAGGGCATGGAGCTGCCGGGCTACGAGCCGCGCAGCCTCCAGACCATGGCCGTGGGCCTGGCCGTGGGCTCCCGGGGAGCCTGCCACAACCGCTCGGGGGCGTACGAGGCCGACTTCTCGCCCGGAGTGGACCGGCTGCGCGCGGACGAGACCCGAGGCCGGCTGGCGGCTGAGAGCGAGGATCGCTCGTCGCTGATGGACTCGCTGGTGCTCTGCAAGTTCCTGCGCCACTGCTTCGAGGACGTGTACGAGCAGGGCGCGGAGATGATGCGTGCCGTCACGGGCTGGGACGTGACGCCGGCGGAGCTTCGGACGACCGCCGAACGCGCGACCAGCCTGAAGAAGGCTTTCAACTTGCGCGAGGGGTGGACGCCCGCGGACGACACCCTGCCGGAGCGCATCCTCACGGAGTCGCTTCCCAGCGGCGTGGCCGCCGGTGTCTCCCTTACGCGGGAGGATCTGCGGATGATGATCGACGCCTACTACGAGGCGCGCGGATGGGCGAAGGACGGGACGATCACGCCTGCCACGCGGCAGCGTCTCGACCTGGCAGGCGTCCTGGGCGAAAGCTCCTAGGAAGCTTCGATTCGCTCGGCGCTCTCGAGCTCTCCGCGCGGGGTTCGGAGGTCCCTCAGCCCTCGCTCAGCACCTGCTCCAGGATCAGCCAGCGGTTCATGCCGGCGAACTTCTGGTGCATCTTCGTGCTCGGCGGCCCACCTGGATGATCGTCTTCCTGGATCTGCAGGTCCGCCAGGGCGTCGAGCCCGCTCTCCCTGAACTTTCTCAGACCGGCTTCGAGCGCCATCCCCGCAGTGCGGAAGCAGAACAGCGTCGAGAACTGGAGCACGTAGCCGAGGTCTGCCAGCTGCTGGTTCGTGATCAGGTTCCCCTCCTTCTTGGCACGCCCGAAGTACAGCGACGGCGAGAGGTTGAACCCCAGCATCTGGTCGGGATAATGCTTGCGCACGCCCTCCGAGAACTCCTGCGGCTGGTCGATGTGCGGGTTGTTGAACTCGGGCCAGACCACGTCCACGCCCAGCTCGGCTGCTTCCCAGGCGTCTTCGATCGCGTGCTGCACGCTCCCTTCACGCCCGTTGGGGATGGCACCGTCCACCGAGTCCGTCCGGGCGATGATCCCGATCTCGATCCCGGTCGCCTGCCCCGCCGCCTTGATCGCCTTGAGCTTCGCGATCCACTGGTCGCGGGGGACGAGGACCTTGGCGCGCTTCTGCGCGCCCACGTTCACGATGTGCCCGCACGTGCGGTTGGCGGGGTCCTGGTTCTCAAGATGCACGGCCCCCACCCCCGCCCGGATCAGGGCGGACGTGAGCGCGAACGTCTGGGTGGGCCCCCCGAAGCCCGCCTCGATGTCCACGAACATGGGCGGCACGTCCAGCACCTCGCCACCTTCCGAGTCGTAGAAGCGGGTGTGCCGCGCGCCCTCGATGCCGTGCCAGAGCTCGAGCGCGAGCTTCACCATGTCGTGCGACGCGTAGACGCCGATGTCCGGGAACAGGCTCTTGGTGGCGGCCAATTGCCATCCGCTGCCGTAGAGCATCTTGAATCCAAGCCGGGTCATGAGGGCGGCCGTGAAAGCGTCGTACGCGCCAGCCGTGTGGACGTACGAGCCCGCGTCGTGCGCCTCGCGCAGGAGACGGCGGAACTTGACGGTGGGATGCTCCAGCTCGGGGGGAGCGAACAGCGTGGCGAGCCGCTCGGCCGGATAGGTCCCGTTCTTAGTCTCCGGCTTGGTTTCGACGGTCATCTCGTCCTCCTTCTCACGTTCGTGTGCCGGGTGTGGC
>JACCXV010000390.1 GCA_013696835.1 Gemmatimonadota bacterium
GGATCAACCTAGAGTCGCGGTCGGGTTGCGGCAACGCGCGGGGCCGCGGCCGACCAAAGGAGCAATCGTGGAGCACGAGACGACGAAGGGGGGGCCCGGAGGCGCCGTGCCCGCGAGAGAAGCAGCCTCCGGCACGGCCCCAGGCGCTTCGGGCGATGGGGCGACCCTCGCGCCCGTGCGTGTGCGGGATCTGCCAGCCGAGGTGGGGCGCGGGGTGACCGTCCGCGGCTGGGTGGTGACGAAGCGGTCGAGCGGTAAAGTGCGCTTCCTGGTCGTGCGCGACGGCAGCGGGATCCTCCAGTGCGTCCTCGCGCAGGGCGCGAGGACGGACGCCGGGGCGTTCGCCGCCTTCGACGTGCTGACCCAGGAGAGCTCGCTCGAGGTCACGGGCACCGTTCGCGAGGACCGCCGTGCCCCCGGGGGCGTCGAGCTGGACGTCGCGACGCTGGCACCCGTCCAGGTGGCGGGCGAGTTCCCGATCGGGCCGAAGGAGCACGGCACGACCTTCCTGATGGACCACCGGCATCTCTGGCTTCGATCCAGCCGCCAGTGGCACATCCTCCGCGTGCGCGCCGAGATCGAGCGCCTGATTCGTGCGTTCTTCGAAGCCCACGGGTTCTTGCTGGTGGATACGCCGATCCTCACGGGTGCCATCGGCGAGTCCGCAGGCACGCTGTTCGAGACGCAGTACTTCGACCTCGGCACCGCCTACCTGGCACAGACGGGTCAGCTCTACGTCGAGGCCGCCGCAATGGCGTTCGGGAACGTGTACTGCTTCGGGCCCACGTTCCGGGCCGAGAAGTCGAAAACGCGCCGCCACCTGACCGAGTTCTGGATGGTGGAGCCGGAGATGGCGTGGTGCGACTGGCGGGGGAACATGGAGGTGCAGGAGCAGCTGCTGACACACGTCGTGCAGGGCGTGCTCCGCTCCCGGCGCGACGATCTGGTCGCGCTCGGCCGAGAGCTCGGCCCCCTGGCGAGCGTGCGGGCGCCGTTTCCCCGCATGTCCTACGACGAGGCCATCGAGAGGCTTCGCGCGGACGGTTCGCCGATCGAGTGGGGGTCGGACCTGGGCGCGGAGGACGAGACGCGTCTGGCGAGTGCCCACGACAGGCCGCTCTTCGTGTACAAGTACCCGCGCGCCGCCAAAGCGTTCTACATGAAGGCCGACCCCGAGCGTGCCGAGGTCGTGCTGTGCAACGACCTGCTCGCGCCCGAGGGATACGGCGAGATAGTGGGGGGGTCCCAGCGCATCGACGACCTAGACGAGCTCGCCGGGCGCATCGACGAGGAGGGGCTGCCGAGGGAGCCCTATGAGTGGTATCTGGACCTGCGGCGCTACGGGTCCGTGCCGCACTCCGGGTTCGGGCTGGGGCTGGAGCGTACAGTCGCCTGGATCTGCGGTCTGCCGCACGTGCGGGAGACGATCCCATTCGCCCGGCTGATCAACCGCATCAGGCCCTAGTCGGTCGTGGCGATCCCCGGCTGACCGCCCCCGCCGGCGCCCTCGAGGTTCACCACCCGAATGCCCAGCTCGGCGAACAGCGCGTCGACGCCGTTCGACGGTGGCGCCGAGCCACGGCCGATGGCTTCCATGATTGAGTTGTCCACCGCCTCGTAGCGCTGGAGGAGGTCGCCGATGGCGCGCTCGTATGCGGCGTCCAGCCGGTGGAGAGCCCGCTCCAGCGAATCGCCAAACGGGTCCGGCGTGCTCGCGTCGTCGTGCGGGTAGCGCATGGAGTCCTCGATGGCGGCTGGCTGGCCGCCCCACGGCTGAGTTTGCGAAGCTCCGCTTCCCTGGTCCCCTTGCGCGACGACAATCAAGAAGCGCGCCAAACTTCACGGCCGACGCAGGAGAGCGAAGGCCAGCAGCACTCCCCCGACCGTGATGGCGCTGTCCGCTACGTTGAACACCTGGAAGAAGGGCAGCGGGGGGAGGGTGACGAAGTCCGCGACGAAGCCCAGCCGCGCGCGATCGATGAGGTTGCCGGCAGCCCCGCCGGCGACCAGGCCCGCCGGTATGCGTGTCGAAAGCGGGGCCGCGAGCAGGTC
>JACCXV010000391.1 GCA_013696835.1 Gemmatimonadota bacterium
GGACAGGCCTGGCTCGAGCGGCAGGCGCGCGTGCTGGCGCCTGCGATCGCGCGCGCGCGCCCGGCGTCGCGCTGGGCGGGGTTGCGACCCGGAACGCCCGACGGACTGCCGGTCGTGGGACCCTCCTCGGAAGCGCGAGGTCTCCTTCACGCCACCGGCCATTTCAGGAACGGCGTCCTGCTCGCAGCTGTGACAGCCGACCTGGTGCACGATGCGCTCCATTCTCCGGGGGAGCCGGTCGAGCCGGCGTTCGACCCTGCCCGCTTCGCCACCGTGGGTGGACCGAGATGAGGCGCATGGCCTCCGCGCCGGGGAAGATTGCGGTCTTCGGCGGCGTTTACAGCAACGACGCCGCCTTGCGCGCTCTGATCGGAGACGCACGCGAGCGCCGCTGCGAGGCGCTGTTCTGCCTCGGGGACCTCGGCGGCTTCGGACCCTCTCCCGATCGGATCTTCCCGCTCCTGCGCGAGGCCGGGGTGCACGCGATTCAGGGCAACTATGATCATTCGGTGGGCCACGGCCTTCCCGATTGCGCGTGCGGCTACACGGACCCGGCCGACAACCACTACGCCCGGCTGGCGTACGGGTACACGCTGGCGCGCACGTCGCGCGCGAATCGCGCATGGATGGCGCGCCTTCCCGCGTTCCTGCGGCTGCGTCTCGGAGACGCCGAGGTCCTGCTCTGCCACGGATCGCCGCGGCGCACCAACGAGTTTCTCTGGGACTCCACGAGCTCGACGGCCTTCCTGCGGCGGCTGGCGAGCGAAGCCGGCGCCGACCTGGTCCTCGTGACGCACACCGGCATCCCCTGGACGCGAGCGCTGGGTGCGGGGGTCGTCTTCGCTAACGTGGGCGCCATCGGACGGCCGGCCAACGACGGCAGCCCCCGCGTGTGGTACGCGGTGGTCGAAGCCTCGGCCGGCGGCGCTCCGCGCGTGGAGCTCGTCTCGCTGGCATACGATCACGAGCGACTCGCCCGCGACATGGAACGCGAGCGGCTGCCGGCGGAGTTCGTGGAGACTATCCGCACCGGCTGGTGGACTACCTGCCTGGAGATCTTGCCTGGGCGTGAGCGGGCACGTGGCATTCACTGAGCCAAACTGGGGTGAGGTCGCATGACGATGCAGAGGCGGATGGCGATCCTCGGCGGTGGGCCGGTGGGGCTTGCCAGCCTGATGCGAGCCGTAGCGGAAGGCTGGGACGCACGGCTGTACGAGAGGGGCAGGGTCGGCGAGCACATTCGGAGCTGGGGACACGTGCGCATGTTCTCCCCGCACGCGATGAACGTCGTCACGGGTGGGAGCGGTGCGCGGGACACGGCGGGCGGACCGCTTGGCAAAGAGCTCCTCACGGGCCGCCAGTACGTCGAGCGGCATCTCGAGCCTCTGGCGGCGCGCCCCGAGCTCGCGGCGCGCATCACGACCGGCACCCGCGCCATCGCGGTCTCGCGGGATCGATTGCGAAAGAGCGACGGCATCGCCGACCCCGCGCGCGCGCGCTCTCCCTTCCGACTGCTGCTTGCCGATGGGCAAGGCGAGCGCGCGGTGGAGGCGGATGTGGTGCTCGACGCCACGGGCACGTTCGGAACGCCCAACTGGCTCGGGCAGGGGGGAATCCCGGCAGTGGGAGAGCGGGATGCCGCGACAGCCCTCGAGCACCGCCTGCCTGACATGCCGGGGGCCGAGCGCGCGCGCTTCGCGGGGCGGCACACGCTGATCGTCGGCTCCGGTCATTCGGCCGCCACCGCCGTGGTCTGGCTGTCGCAGATCGCGGCGGCGCACCCGCGCACGCGCATCACGTGGGTGACGCGCCGTTCGGGGCCGCGACCCGTGCCGGAGGTGGCGGCGGATCCGCTGGCCGAGCGGGCCCGCGTCACGAGCGCGGCCAACGACGCCGCCCAGGGAGCGACCGCCTGGCTGACGCACGTCCCTGACGCGTCCGTCCTCGAGGTGAGCCGCGACGGGCCCGTCATCGTGGCGACGCTCGCCACGGGCGGTGGACCCCGGATCGTACGTGCTGATGCGCTGCTCGCGCTCGTGGGCTATCGGCCGGACCTGGACCTGGCCCGCGAGGTGCAGGTGCAGACGTGCTGGGCCACGGAAGGCACCTATCGGCTCGCCGCCGTCTTGCTCGCCGGCGAGGGCAACGGGATCGGCACCGACTGTCTCGCGGCCGTACCTCTGGGTCCCGACACGCTCCTGCACCCCGAGGCCGGCTTCTTCACGCTGGGCGCGAAGAGCTTCGGGCGGAATCCCAACTTCCTGATCCGAACCGGTCTCGAGCAGGTCTCCGACGTGTTCGCGATGCTCCGCGAACGCGCCGCCTGATGCCGCGCGCGACGGGTGGCGCGCGTGCGCGGCGCCTCGATACGCTCCTCTTCGACGTGACTGGCACGCTGATGAAGGTCCGCGGAAGTGTCGGGGAGATCTATGCCCGGAGGGGCTCGGGCCACGGCGTGCGCCTGGACCCCGAGCGCGTCAACCGCTCGTTCGAGCGGGCGCGGCGCAACGCGCCGCCGCTGGCGTTCGCCACTCGCTCCGGCGCCCCACGCCGCACCGCGGAGAGGGGGTGGTGGCGCAACGTGCTGCGCGAGACTCTGCAGGGCGCCGGCCAGACGGCCCCGGAGGCGTTCTTCGACGACGTGTACAACCAGTTCGCCGAGGAAGCCGCATGGGAGCTGGATCCCGACGGCCCCGAAGTGCTGGCGGAGTTGCGACGGCGCGGATACGTCCTGGGGGTTCTATCGAACTTCGACAGCCGCCTTCCGGGGTTGCTGGGAGCGCTGGGACTCGCCAGCCTCTTCGCCGCGGTGGAGACATCCTCCTCGCTGGGTGTTGCCAAGCCTCATCCGCAGGCGTTTCACGGCGCCCTTGCGGCTCTCGGCGGCTCGACGGCTTCCGCCGCCTACATCGGCGACTCGCCCGTGACCGACGCGGGTGGCGCGGCGGCAGCTGGTCTCCTGCCCGTGTTGCTGAGGGCCTCTCTTCCACCGGGCGTGGAGGGCCTCACCATCGGGGGGTTGATCGAGCTCCTCGACGTGTTTCCCGGGCCGATCCACGAACGTATCTGAAAGGAGGGACCGAATGCGCCTTCGAACGGAGTCGCCCGCAGCGTTCGCCGCCGGGATGGCAGTCCTGTGCGTCCTGTCGGCCGGGTGCGGGCAGGGCAAAGCCGGAGAGAGAGCGGCACAGGTGGAGCCTGACAGCGTGGCGGCCGCCCTCGAGGCGGAGATGTCGAAGTACCCCGAGCGCTACGCGGAAGAGCCCGTGCCCGTGATCGAGGTGGCGGAGGTGCGCGCGTTGATGCAGAGCGGGGACGTCGTCGTAGTAGATGCCCGTGAGCCGGAAGCCTACGCGCGCGGTCACCTGCCGGGGTCCGTCAATGTCCCCTACGGCAACTGGCTCGAGGACGGCAAGCCGCTCCCGCCTAAGGATCGTGACGTGATCGTGTACTGCAACTCGCAAGACTGTCCGATCGGCCGGCTGTGGGCGGGGCAGGCCGTGCAGAGGGGCTACACCAGGGTCCGGCACATGAAAGCGGGGTTCCGGGGCTGGCAGGAGGCGGGGCTCGACGTGGCCACGGGGGCTGGGCCCCAGGCGATGAGTGCGGAGCGTCTCTCCGAGTGAAGAAGGAGCGCGGGGGACCGCGCCGAGAGAGCCAGGAACGCCGAACGCCCGGCGACCTTTTGGTCGACCGGGCGTTGTGGCTTGCAGGTCTGGAGAGGGGTCGTGCGGCGGCAGGCCTTCGGGGTCTGGCCGCCCTGGGGGGATCAGCCGCGCACGTTCAGGG
>JACCXV010000005.1 GCA_013696835.1 Gemmatimonadota bacterium
CGTCGCAGCAGGCGATCGGGATCACGTCGGCGGGCTGATCGGGCACGTGCTTCCACTTCATCGGCGCGCCTTCCTTCGTGAGGTCGAGCGCGTAGACGATGTTCGGGAAGGACGTGTGCACGTACATCGTGTTGTTCAGCACCAGCGGGTTGCCTTCGTGGCCGCGCAGGGTGCCCGTGGAGAACGTCCACGCCACCCGCAGGTTGTGAACGTTGGCGGCCGTGATCTCCTCGAGCGGACTGAAGCGCTGCAGGTCGTACGTGCGGCCGGTCATGACCCACTGTCCGCCGTCGTCGGCCGCGTCGGCCAGCGAGCCTTTCATCGAGGCCGATCCTGCCGTCGTGTCCGCGTCCCCGGCGTCGTCCACGTCCACGTCCGCGTCTCCCCCGGGCTGGCAGGCCGCGAGCCAGAGGCAAGCCGCCAGCGCCAGCCAGGATCCTCGTCCAAGTCCCCCGATGGCTTTCATCACGTATGTCCCCCTGGTGAGAGCTCGAAGAGCGTGTAGCCGACAGCCGCCGGTGGGCCCTGTGCGGGAGGGCCCACGCGGAACCCCCGAGGTTCGGGCGCGAGGGGCCCGCCGCTTCGGCGGTCCGCTTCGACTGGTCTGGAAGGAAGTGGCAGGAACGGCGACCCGCCCGGGGCGGCTCGTCTCGTCATGAACTTACGCTATTCCGCCGGGGGGCGATGTGTCAACAGAAAAACGTTTTTAGGGCCAGGCGTCCGAGGCGCAGGGGAGTGCCAGCTCGAAGGTGCTCCCGTGTCCTTCACCCTCCGAATACGCCGTCAAACGGCCACCGTGCGCCTGAGTGATCGCCTGCGCGATCGCAAGCCCCAGCCCGAGTCCGCCGTGACCACGCGTGGAGCTCTCGTCCTGCTGCCGGAAGCGGCCGAACACATGGGGCAGAAAGCCCGGCGCGATGCCCACTCCGTCGTCGGCGACGGTCACCAGGACCTCGCCGTTCACGAGCGCGGTCCGCACGCGAACCTCGCCCCCCGGGGGGCTGAACTTGACCGCGTTCGAGAGCAGGTTCCAGATCACCTGCTGCAGGCGCGTGGGGTCGCCCAGGACCGGCAACGGGTCCTGGCCGTCGTCGATCGCCACCGTCACCCCCTTCGCCGTCCCTTGCGGGAGCACCGTCTCGACCGCGGCGCGCACGACGGCGCCGGCGTCGTGCAAGTCTCGACTCAGGTCGAGCTTGCCGGCCACCATGCGCGAGACGTCCAGCAAATCGTCGATCAACTGGGCCAGCACGCGACCGTTGCGTCCGATGGTCGCGACGGCATTCTGCACCGTGTCGGGCGCGCTGTTCCGCTCCAGGATCGTGATCCACGCCAGGATCGGCGTCAGCGGCGTCCGGAGCTCGTGGGAGAGCATGGCAAGGAACTCGTCCTTGGCGATCGCGGCGCTCTCGAGCGCCTCCACGCGGCTGCGTTCCTGCTCGAGCAGCTCCTGCTGCAGCAGCAGGTTGCGGTCGAGGATCTCCCGGTCGGTGATCTCCCTGTGCCTGCGAGAGAGCTCCACCCCCTGCTCGGTCGCGCTCTCGGCCCGCGAAACGTACGTCAGTATCGTGGAGAGCCCGCTCTCGTCAGCCGTGCGCGTGATGGTGCGCACCAGCGCGCTGAGCTCGTCGCCTCCGGCGCCTTCTCCTCTGCTCTGCCCGATGACCGTGTCGAGCAGCACCAGACGCAGGTGGGCGAACTCGCGCATCACCTCGGCGAGATCGTATCCCTGCAGGAAGCGCAGCGCCCCGTGAGTGCGCGCGTCCTCCCGGATGGCGGGCACGGCGGCGGCATGGGACGTTCCCCGCAGCTGGTGGCAGAGTTCGCGCAGGATCTTCGGGATGTGATCGACGAGCGCGGCTTGATCGAGACGTTCGGAGGAGGGGATGAGCGGGTCGTGGCGCACCGCCCCGGCCCACGCGTTCACGATCGCGTCCTTGCCAGCCTCAATTCGATCCGCGAGGCGGCGACCGATCGCGGGCTGGAAGGTCTTGCGCGATTCGGCCGGCACCGCCGCCTCCTTGGGTCCGGGGGTCTAGCACGCAGCGTGCAGGGGCAAGCTATCTCCCCCGGGGTGCGGCCGCGCCCCCGAGCTTTTGACAATCGCCGAGGAGCCCAGTAGACTGCCCGGTCTCATCCCACCGACAAACGCGGCGCGCCTCCCGGCCGCCGTCCTCCCGCGGAGCCCCCATGGCGCTGGGACGCGAAGCCTTCCGCGAGGCGCTCACCTTCGACGACGTGCTCCTCGTCCCGCGGCGCTCTGAAGTGCACCCCCGCGACACGGACCTGAGCTCCCGCTTCACGCGCGCCGTGCAGCTCAACGTACCGCTCGCGAGCGCGGCGATGGACACGGTGACCGAGGCCCGCATGGCCATCGCGATGGCCCGGGAGGGAGGAATCGGCGTGATCCACAAGAACCTCTCCGTGGACAAGCAGGCCGAGAAGGTAGACCGGGTCAAGCGCTCGGAGAGCGGCATGATCCTGCACCCCGTGACGCTGCCGCCCGGAGGCCGCATCCGCGATGCGCTACGCCTGATGGAGGAGTTCAAGATCTCCGGCGTCCCGATCGTGGACCCCGAGGGGCGGCTGGTGGGCATCGTCACGAACCGGGACCTCATGTTCGAGAACGATCCCGACCGGCTGCTCTCGGAGATCATGACGTCGCAGGGGCTGGTCACCACTCCCGCCGGGACGACGCTCGAGCAGGCCGAGCGCATCCTGCACAAGCACAAGATCGAGAAGCTGCCCGTCGTGGACGGCGACGGCACGCTGCGCGGGCTGATCACGGTCAAGGACATCACCAAGAAGCGGCTGTTTCCGAACGCGGCCAAGGACGAGCACGGGCGGCTGCGGGTGGCAGCCGCCGTGGGAACGACGCCGGAGAGTTTCGAGCGGGCGGCTGCGCTGCGCGACGCGCGCGTGGACGTGATCGTGGTGGACACGGCGCACGCGCAGTCGGGGCGCGTTCTGCGAACCGTGGAGCGCATGCGCGAGCAGTTCCCGGACGTCCAGCTCGTGGCAGGGAACGTTTCCACGGAAGAGGGCGCCCGCGATCTCGTCGAGCGCGGAGTGGACGCGGTGAAGGTGGGCCAGGGGCCGGGCAGCATCTGCACGACGCGGGTGATCGCCGGCATCGGCGTGCCGCAGGTGACGGCGGTCATCGATTGTGCACGGGTCACCCGCGACGCCGGCGTGCCGCTCATCTCGGACGGAGGGATCAAGTACACGGGCGACATCGTGAAGGCGATCGCCGCGGGCGCCGACAGCGTCATGATGGGGGGGATGTTCGCGGGCACCGAGGAGGCGCCGGGCGAGACGGTCCTGCTCGAGGGACGCTCGTTCAAGGTGTACCGCGGGATGGGCTCCGTGGGAGCCATGGCGGAGGGGTCGTCCGACCGCTACTTCCAGGAGGACGCGGGTTCGCAGGACGGGGGGGGGCGAAAGTTCGTCCCCGAGGGGATCGAGGGCCGGGTGCCCTACAAGGGAAAGGTCAGCGAGTCCGTCTTCCAGATGGTGGGAGGCCTGCGGCAGGGCATGGGCTACTGCGGCTGCCGCGACCTCGAAGAGCTGCGCACGCTCACGGAGTTCGTGCGTGTGACGATGGGCGGGCTCGTCGAGAGCCACCCGCACGACGTCATCATCACGCGCGAAGCCCCGAACTACAACAAGTAGGACGGGCGTGATCGGCATGTTCCGCAGGGGGCCGGCGGACATCGGCGGAGCCACGTTCGGCGAGAGGGCTGCCCGCGCGGAGGGGATCGGACCGGGGGGCTTCACGCGGGACGACCTGCGCACGGTCCTGCGGCGCGCGGCGTGGGCAGCGATGGCCCTGCCCGTGCTGCTCCTGCTGGGTGGCACGGCGTACGTCCTCGTCGAGGGCTGGAGCTTCGGCGACGGCGTCTACATGACCCTGCTGACGATCACCACCGTCGGGTACAGGGAGCTCCATCCGCTGTCCGAAACCGGCCGGCTGCTGACTGGAGCGGTGATCGTCACCGGCGTCTCGTGGCTCGCCGTCTGGTTCGCCACGGTGACGTCCTTCTTCATCGAGATCGATGTCTTCCACCTCTTCCGCCATCGTCGGATGAAACGCGAGATCTCGGAGCTGCACGACCACTACATCGTCTGCGGCGCGTGGCGCACCGGCACGCAGGTCGTGGCCGAGTTCCTCCGCAACGGCGCCCCCTACGTGGCGATCGAGCGCGACGGGGAGCGGGTGAGCGCGTTGCACGACGCGGCGCCCCATCTGCGGCTGCTCCAGGGCGACACCACCCGCGACGACGTGCTCACGCGCGCCAAGATCTCGGATGCGCGCGGACTCGTGACCACGCTCTCGGACGACGCCCAGAACCTGTTCGTGACGATCACGGCCCGGGCGCTGAACCCCGCGCTGACGATCGTGGCCCGCGTCAGCGACGACGACAACGTGGCCAAGCTCGTGCGCGCGGGCGCCGACCACGTGATCTCGCCGCAGCGCATCGGAGGAGCCCGCATGGCTTCCGTTCTGCTGCGTCCGGGCGTCATGTCGCTGCTGGACGTCGTCACGCGTGGAGGCGGTG
>JACCXV010000231.1 GCA_013696835.1 Gemmatimonadota bacterium
CGATCGGAGAACCGACCCCGCGCGCAGGGCACGGCGAACATAGTCCACGGGCATGCCCCATGCGAGGAACCGCCGCCCGTCTGCCTCTTCAACCACCCGACCCGTGCGCGCAGAATCCATTTACCGAAAGGACGACGAAAACTTACATTCAAGGGGTGAAGACTCCGGTCCTTTTCCACGTGGACATCGACGCTTTCCTGGCGTCGGTCGAGCAAATCGTCCATCCCGAGCTGCGGGGCAAGCCGGTGGCGGTGGGGGACGGGGTCGTGGCGTCCTGCTCTTACGAGGCGCGGGCGCTCGGGGTCTGCTCCCCAATGCGGCTCTCGGAAGCACGCCGCATCTGCCCGCAGCTCGTCGTGCGCAAGGGACACGCGCAGGTCTCCCGGCGTTTCGCCCAGGACCTCGTCCGGATCTGCGGCGACCACAGCCCGACCGTCGAGCGCGTGTCGCTGGACGAGGTCTACTGCGACATGACGGGGCTCGACCGGCACTACGGCTTTCGGCGCGAGGGAGCGGGATGCTGGCCGCTGGAGGCCGCCGAGCACCTGCGTGGAGAGATTCGAGGGGAGACCGGCCTCTCGGTCACGATCGGGATCGGAACCAACCGCGTCGCCGCGAGGACCGCGGCGCGCTGGGCGAAGCCGGGGGGGGTCGGCTACCTGCTCCCCGGCCGCGAGGCGCGCGCCCTGCGAGACCTGCCGCTCGAGGATCTTCCCGGTGCGGGACCGGCAGTGCGCGCGGAGCTCGCCGACCTGCGGATCGGGACGGCGGGTGAGCTGCGGGCCCTGGGAAAGCCCGTGCTGCGGGCGCTCTTCGGCGAGAACGGAGCGCTCCTCCACGAGCGGGCGTGGGGGCGGGACGCCCGCAGCGTCGAGCCGGACCGGACGCCGGGGTCGATCAGCCGCGAGACATCGTTCGAGAAGGCGACAGACGATCCCGACCACATCGAGGGGACGCTCTACTACCTGACCGAGCGCGCGGCGCACGCGCTGCGATCGGAAGCTCTGGCGGCGCGAACGGTGGGGGTCCGGATCCGCTACGCCGACGGCGTGGGCGCCGAGCGGCGCGCCACCCTGCCTTCACCTGCGGCGCTCGATCCCGAGCTCTTCCGCGTGGCCCGCGAGCTGTTCCAGGCTCTCTTCGTCCGACGCTCGCGACTCCACCTCGTGGGGGTGACCCTCACGGGCCTCGCGCCCAGCACCGCACGCCAGATGGATCTCTTCCTCGATGCGCGTCGCGACCCGGCGCGGCTCTGCGGCGGCGTCGATCGGATTCGCGAGCGGTACGGTTTCTCGGCGCTGGTCGCGGGGCCCTCGCTGTTCCTGCTCTCGGATCTGCCGCAGGATCCCCACGGCTTCGTGCTGCGTACGCCGTCGCTGACGCTGTGAGGACCTGAGGGCCTGCACACAGCCGAAGGGGCCGGTTCCGAGGCCGGCCCCTTCTCACGTCCAGGGCGAGGTGGCGACGAGCCCGCGCCCTCCGCGGGGCGTCTTCTAGGCCGCCGACATGTCGCACTCCCAGAGTCCGAACACGTTCCCCTCCGTGTCCTTCACGTACGCGAACCAGCCCATGCCGGGCACCGGCTGCCGGGGCAGGACGACGCTGCCGCCGAGCTTCTCCACCTTGCGCGAGAACTCATCGACTCCCTCCACGCTGATGTAGTTCACCGTCGTCTGCTCGGGCATGGCTCTCCGCATCATTCCGCCGTTCACGCCGGCCCGGGTCGGCCGGCCTTCCTCGTCCGCCGGCACGGTCATCACCATCCAGTACTCGTGTCCTCCTCCTCCATCACCGCCTCCTTCGGCTCCCCCTCCAGAAGAAGCAGCACTACTGCCGTCCCCACCGCTGCCGCCCGCCCCCTCACCGCCGCTCGCTCCGCCAAACTTCCGGATGTCCCATCCGAACAGCTCCTTGTAGAACGCCTGCGCGCGCTCCGGGTCGTCCGTGGGGATCTCGAAATGCACGATCGTGTGGTCCATCTCCGCCTCCCAGTTGAAGACCTCGCCCCGCAGCACCGCCGGCTGCCGGGCACGAATGGCGCGAGGAACATACCGAAAAGATGCCGAAGAACAAGCACGGAAATGCAACGAAAGATCGACGCCTAGACAATCGGGCAGCAGGGACCCTCGTCGTTTCTTCTTTCCCACCCCTTGCGCATAAGCCCGATACCGAATATAAACCGAAAATAGTTCCCTGCCGAGCTCGGGGCCCTCTCGGCTTCACAGCGCCCCTCGGCGCTCTTTCGGTTCCTGGGGGTGGGCGTGGTGGCGGCGTTCCTGCATCTCCACAGCCAGTTCTCGCTCCTCGACGGCACGGCCACCGTCGAGACGCTCTGCGACCGCGCCCGAGCGCTTGGCCTCACAGCCGTGGCGCTCGCCGACACCGACAACGCCTATGGCCACGTGCGCTTCTTCCGGGCGGCGCGCGAGCGGGGCCTGAAGCCGATCCTCGGGGCGCGCCTCACCGATCCCGCAGGCGCCGGAGACGCGGTCTGCCTGGCCCGGGACCGGCACGGCTACGCCAACCTCTGCCGCCTGATCACCGCGCGCCGGCTCGAGGACGGCTTCCGCCTCGCGGAGGGGCTGCCGCGCCTTGCGGCCGGCCTCGTCGTGCTCACCCGTCACCCCACGCTGCTCGAGCGGCTGGCGGGACGCATCGAGCGCGCTTCGCTCTTCGCCGAGCTCGTGAGCTGGCGGGGTGAGACCCACCGCGGGCTGGTGGCCGCGGCACGCGCCGTCGGCGTGGGGGTGGTGGCCAGCCCCGAGGTGCGCTTCCTGGACCGCGCGGACCGGGACCTCCACCGCGTGCTCTGCGCGGTCCGCGAGGGAACGCTCGTCTCGCGGC
>JACCXV010000089.1 GCA_013696835.1 Gemmatimonadota bacterium
GCGCCGGAGTGAGCGCCGGCGCGACGGCGGGAGCCCTCCTCCTCCTGCTTCTGCTGCCCGCGCTCGACGGCTGCGCCGGCCGCCCAGGCACCTCTCCCACGCCGCACACCGCAGCGCCCGACGACGCCGGCGTGGCGCGGTCGCTCGATGCGCTCTTCGAGTCGCGCCCCTATCACCGCACCACCTGGGGCGCCCAGATCGTCGATGTGCGCAGCGGGCGCACGCTCTACGAGCGGAACGCGCCCCGGTTGATGATTCCCGCCTCGAACATGAAGCTCCTCGTGACGGCGGCGGCGCTCGACGCGCTGGGCCCGCACTACCGCTATCGCACGTCTCTCTACGCGAACGGCGAGCTGCGCCCGGACGGCACGCTCTCCGGGAACCTGATCCTGTACGGCAGGGGAGATCCGAACATCTCCGGCCGGTACGTCGCGGGCCCCACGGCGATCTTCAGCGCACTCGCAGACAGCCTCGCCTGCCGGGGAGTTCGGCGGGTGGAGGGCGGCATCGTGGCGGACCAGTCCTGGTTCGACGCCGACCCGACGCGCCCGGATTGGGAGGCCTATGATCTGCTCTGGTGGTACGCGGCCCCCGTCTCCGCCCTCTCCTTCAACGACAACAGCATCGACTTCACGATCCGCCCCGGCAGGCCGGGCGAGCCCGCGCTGATCTCCGCGGCGCCGCCGTCGGGCTTCTACTCCTTCCGGAACCTCTCCCGAACGGTGACGCGGGTGGACAGCGGCGCGGTGGCACTCGACTTCAAGCGCGACCCCGGCACGAACCGGATCACGGCGTACGGGGATGTCGCCGCCGACGCGCAGACGGAGACCGAGTCGTTCGCGGTCGTGGATCCCGCCGCGTACGCGGCCACAGTCTTCCGCGAGACCCTGGAGGCAGAGGGCATCGCCGTGGCGCGCGATCCCGTTACGGTCGTCTCCGATCCACGCCTCTCGCCCGTCGACTCGACGTCCCGCCTGCTGGCGGAGCACGTGTCGCCTCCGCTCGAAGCAGTCGTCAACTCAATCAATCTGCGCAGCCAGAACCTCCACGCGGAGCTGCTGCTGAAGACGCTGGGCAAGGAGAAGCGGGGCGAGGGCTCGTGGGCCGCCGGGATCGCCGCCGAGCGTGACTTCCTGCGGCGCGTGGGAATCGCCGACGATGGCGTCTCGATCCGCGACGGATCGGGGCTCTCGGAAGGAAACCTGGTCACCCCCGGCGCGCTCGTGACCCTGCTCCGGCACATGCTGCGCCACCCCCACGGCGGCATCTTCTTCGGCTCCCTGCCGGCGGCCGGCGGCGAGGGCTCCCTCCGCTCTCGGTTCTCGAACAGCCCGGCTGCGGACGCGATTCACGCCAAGACGGGCACCCTCGAGCACGTCAACTCGCTGTCCGGCTATCTCGTTCCCGTCCGCGGGGACACGCTAGCCTTCAGCATCATCGCCAACAACCATGGGCTGGAGAGCAGCCAGGTCGTGGCGGCGCTGGATTCCGCCGTGGTGACGGTGGTGCGCGGCTACCGCGGGAGCTGAGACACCGGCAGCGACAAAGGCAGCCCGGCTGAGAAGGTGCGCTGGGGGAGCACGGGAATCCCGCGGCGCTCGGCCGGGGCGCTCCGCGCCTTCCGGGCGAAGGATTCGGGCCGCGGCAGCAGGACGGAGGGGAGCGCGGGGTCGCCGAGTCGGAGGAGGAGGTGGCCGACGCCGGCCATCCCTTCCATGAGCCCGGGTGTGTCGTGCAGACGCCGCACCGAAGGATCGGGGAAGCGGTCCATCGCGACCGTGCCACGCACCTTGAGTACGAGGTCGCTCAGGAGAGTCGTCCATCCGTCCGCGAGGATGCACGAGCGGCGAGCCTCCAGGACGACGTCGGCCAGCCCCGCGAAACCATGGCACAGGGAAGCGTCGGGCGCGGGCGCCTGCAGTGCGTGGACTGCGGCGGCGCCAACGGTGCTCAGCGCCGAGAGCATCTCCCTCCCCACCCACGCGGGGTCGCGCAGGATCTCGCGCGCCCGGATACGGCTCAGCACGATGCTACCCGCCCCCGCGCACCACGCGCCCTCCCCGCCACGAGATATCCTCCGGCTGGCGCGGGTGGTCTGCCCCAGCCCCGCATCCGGCCAGCTCTCCGCCTCCGGCTCGAAGGGCGGAGGGCGGTCGCCCAGCGACTGTCCCGCGGCAGCCGCGAGACGTCGGCTGCCGGTGACGCGGAAAAGCTCGAGCAGGGCGTAGCCGGTCCCCATCGCGCCCCGAGCCATCCCCATCCGCTGCGGAGGGCAGCCCGGACTTGTGACCACGCGGGAGACGCGGGAAGCCCCCGCGCCCGCCGTGCTCGAGAGGCGCTGCTGGGCCTGTCGCGCTCCCTCCACCAGATCCGCATCGCCGGACACTTCCCATAGTGCGATCGCCGCCACGATTGCACCCGCGGGCCCGGAGAACAGGCCCTGAGCGGGGGCGACGGACGCCGCCGCCAACGCTTTTCGCGTGAGCTGCGCCGCAGCTTCCATGAACTCCTGCTCCTCGAGCAGCACGCCGCAGCGGAGCGCGGCGAGCGCCACCCCCGACCAACCGCAGTGCAGTCCCGACCGCGCGTGCGGCGGAACGCTCTCGAGCCGAGACAGGGCGTGCCGCAGGGCCCCCATCGATGTGCGCCGCGCAGCGGGATGTCCCGTAGCGGCGTGAATCTCAGCGAGGAAGAGGCCCATCCCGGCCGTGCCACTGTACAGCGAAGCTCCCGCAGCCGCGTACGAACGCAGGCGCCGGGGCTTCGACGGGTCACGGCCGCCCGTCATCCGCATCCACGTGCAACATCCACCGCTCCATATCGCCTCGTTCATCAGCCGCCCGGCGACGGCTGCCGCGTCCGTGAGCAGATCGCCCCCGGGGCCGGGCATCTCACCGGCCACGTGGGCCGGCCCGCCGGCCGTCGTGACCGGGGGGAGACGGAGCTCGCGGGCCAGGTCCTGACTCGTGGGGGATCCCGGGTTCACGTACGGCGCCGCTGGATCGATGCCCGCCCTCGTCAGCCGCTCCCGGATGACTCCGCATCGCTCGTCGGCTCGCGTGACTCCCCTCTCTCCCGCAGCCACGAGGCCCTCGGCGAGGAGCCCACACCGGCTCAGGCCGAAGCTGCCGCCGTCGGGCGGATCCTCTGCCAGACCGATGCCATGGCCGACGTGCAGCGTCAGCGCGGGAACGGCGGGCTTCAGGGTGCCCGCGAACGTCCTGCGTGCCATGCGCACGACTTCCGCGAGGGCGCCGAGGTCTGCCGACCGCACGTACAGCACGCCAGCGTCGCAGCGGTCGTAGCTCTCCGGAGAGGCGAGCACCTTGAGCTTGAACGGCACGGCGTCGGCGTTGAGCCTGCGCGTGAGCAGGCGCACGAGGAGGAGCGCACCGTGAGGGGTCAGATTCCAGTACAGTCGAAGCACGCCGTCCGCCAGGGATGCGGGGAGCGGAACGTCTCCGAACAC
>JACCXV010000106.1 GCA_013696835.1 Gemmatimonadota bacterium
GACCCGCCGGCAGGTACTGCTCGCCCCAGTAGACGACCCCGAACGAGAGCGCGAAGGCGCAGAGCCCGAGCGCGAGCAGTCCCAGATGAGCCCTGCCGCCGCGGGGTGCGCGGATGCCACGCGCGAGGGCGAGTGCGCAGACGAGTGCGGATGCCACGAGGTAGCGTGTGCCTGCCGCGAAGAAGGGCGGCATGTCGCGCAGCCCGACCTTGATCGCGAGCCACGTCGAGCCCCAGATCAGGCACAGCAGCGCGAGCAGCGCCGCGAGCACGACCGGGCGCTCGAGCAGACTCGGCCGCAGCTGCGCCGGTGCCCGGCTCGCCACGGACCCCGCCGCGGGCAGCTCTACCGCAGCGCGCGAAGTCGCGGGCTGCGCCATGCGAGAACGACCGCAACGCCCAACAGCATCAGGCCCGCGAGCGTGAACGCACGCGGCGCCCCCACGAGCTTCGCGCCGGTCCCCGCCAGCAGGCTGCCGATGGGCAGCGTGCCCATGAAGGAGAGGCCGAACATGCCCATCACGCGTCCACGCATCTCGTCAGTCACGAGCTCCTGCACCAGGCTGTTGCAGAGCGCCACCGTGGACGTGGCGGCGAAGCCGATCAGGAACAGGCAGGCGGCGGCGGGAACGAAGGTCGTCGCCAGGGAGAAGCCCAGCACGCCCGCCGCCGTGAGGGCGACCCCTCCCAGCACGTTCCAGCCGCGGTACGGCATCGGGCTCCTCGCCGCCAGGACGAGCGCGCCGGCGACCGCGCCGATGCCCGCCGCCGCCATGAGGTAGCCCAGTCCCGCCGGCCCGATCCCGAGCACGTCGCGTGCGAAGACGGGCAGCATCGTCGCGTACGGCATCGCGAAGACGCTGACGGCGGCGACGCTCAGGAGCACCGCGCCCACGCGCGGGCGGCCGCGCACGTAGGCGATCCCTTCCAGCAGGCTGGCCCACAGGGGCGCGGGGGCCGCGCTGCGCACGACGCGCGGGATGCGCAGCGAGGCGAGCGCCAGGATCGCAGCCAGGAAGCTCACGGCATTCACGTAGAAGCAGAGCGCCAGGCCGCCGGCGGCGACGACAGCCCCCGTGAGGGCGGGCCCGACGACCCGCGAGGCGTTGAACTGTGTCGAGTTCAGCGCGATGGCGTTCAGCAGGTCCCTGCGCTCGACCATCTCGGAGATCATCGCCTGATAGGCCGGCGCGCTGAAGGCGAAGGCGACACCGGTCAGCAGCGAGAGCACCAGGATGTGCCAGATGCCGACCACGCCGAATGCGGTAAGCGTGCCGAGGACCATGGCGAAGCTCATGAGCGCGACCTGCAGCACGAGCAGCAGCCGCCGGCGATCCACGCGATCCGCGAATACGCCCCCGACGAGCAGCAGCAGCAGCATGGGAAGCGTCGCGGCGAATCCGGTCAGGCCGAGCAGAAGAGGCGAGTCGGTCAGCTCCAGGACGAGCCAGCCCTGCGCCACGGACTGCATCCAGGTGCCGACGTTGGAGATGAAGGCCCCCATCCAGAAGACCCGGAAGTCTCGGTACGAGAAGGCGCTGAACGTGCGCCGCAGACCCGCCAGGCCGCGCCCGGCCGGCGCGCCCGTCCCCGGTGCGGCGGTCTCCGGCGACGAGGGTAGCCCGGCCTCTTCACCGACGCTCTCAGCGGAGGGGCGTTGCGTGGACGGGCGGGTCAGGGGATCTCCAGCTGGACCGTGGGAGGGTCGAGTCGGACTGCGGGTGCGATCAACCTAGCGTGTTCGCCGGGACCTGGCACCCCGCCGGTGGTCGGAAGTGTGATCGCCAACCTCATGGGCTACATTACGTCTTGAGCCCTGCGCGTCCGATGTTGCGGCCCCGGCGGTGGAGGCCGCCCGGATGCCGTGGGCCCCGAGCCGGCGAGCTCTCTCAGCCCCGGGCCGGACACGGACCTTGAAAGGAGCCCTGATGCTCGATCCATCCCACGACGCCGACCTGCAGGCCCGCGTCCACAAGGGGTTCATCGTCGAATCCGAGGATCAGATGACTCCGGGGTACAAGAAGGCGCTCCTGAACATCCTCCTCGTGCAGGCGGATACGGAGCTCATGAGCGCGCCAGCCTACTACTCGGCCGCCAAGGACGCCCCGACGCTCGCCAGCCGCATAGCCGTCTCGGCCATCATCCAGGACGAGCTCGGCCACGCCAACATCGCGTACCGCATCATGGAGGACCTCGGCGAGTCCAAGCACGACCTGGTCTACGGGCGCGCGCCCGAGGAGTTCAAGAACCCCTACGGCTTCGACCAGCCGCTCGAGAACTGGGCCGAGATGGCGGTCGCCAACGGGTTCTTCGACCGCGCCGGGATCTGTCTGCTCGGCGACATCTACAAGAACACCTCCTACGGGCCGTGGAAGCGGGCGCTCACGAAGATCGACAAGGAAGAGTACTTCCACCTGCGCCATGGAGAGTCGTGGATGCGGCGGCTCTCCAAGGCTGGCGGAGTCGTCAAGGAGAAGCTGCAGGGCGCGGTCGACTGGATGTTCCCGACTGGCATCGAATGGTTCGGGATGCCCGACACGAAGAAACGCCACTCGGCGCAGCTGGCCTTCAAGCTGAAGGGCATGACCAACGACCAGCTGCGTCAGAAGTGGATGGAGTCGGTGGTGCCCCTCTGCCAGGAGATCGGCATTCGGGTGCCCGCGCACCTCGACGAGGAGCGCAAGGAGTACGTGCTGGAGTACGATCTGCCGTGCGAGTTCGATCCGGTTGCCAAGCGCTGGCTCTTCGACCAGCCGATCACGTGGGAACGCGTGTTCGAGCGCTGGAAGAACCGCGGGCCCATGAACCGGCAATACGCGGAGATGATCCAGGGGCGAGCGAACGATCTGTTCGGCGCGCGCGCATGGAGCGAGGGCGAGATGGCGGGGAACGGGGGGGGCGAGCAGGGCGGTGGTGGCAGGGGCGGCGACGCCCGCCGGGAGAGCGCGGATGCCTGACGAGTCGACGATGGAGGTCCTGGATCCCGGCCTGCGTCGCGAAGCGGACGTCGTGCCGACGACGGAGGTGCCGGGTCTCGTGAGCGAGACGGAGGTGCGAGGCGCGCTCGCGCGCGTGCAGGATCCCGAGCTCCCGATCAACATCGTGGATCTGGGACTGGTCTATGCCGTCCGCATCGACCGCGATCGCGTCGAGGTGGACCTTACGCACACGGCCCTGGGCTGTCCGGCCATCGAGATGATGCAGGAGGACGTCGAAGCCGCCGTCTCCGCGCTCCCGGGCGTGCGTGAGGTGCGCGTCACGGCGGTTTGGGACCCGCCGTGGACCAAGGCCCGTCTGACGCCGCGCGGCCGCCTGGCCCTCCTCTCCTGCGGCGTCAGCCTCTGAGGCCAGGCTTGCCGGACTCGATGCCGCCCTCCCCGTCCCTGTCGTCCGGCTCCTCGCCGTAGCGGCTCTTCGCCGCCTCCCATGAGCCCCGCAGCGTTCCGAGGAACCTGTGGAACTCCGGATCGCGCCGCAGCGGGCGCAGCAGGGGGTCGATCGCGTACCAGGGATAGCACGGCAGCCCCGTGTCCGTTGCCTGCTCGAGCCAGCGCAGCGCCTGGACGGAGTCCCCCAGCTGGGCGTACGCCACTCCCAGGGCGTACGCGACGTGATGATCCATGTAGGAGCCAGCCAGCACCCGGTCCAGCTGCTCGCGGGCGCCCGGACCGTCCCCGCGGGCAGCCAGGAAGCCTGCGAGCGTCGCTTGCGCCCTTCGCTCCACGGGTCCGCTCGCGCGCAGGCTGGACAGCAGGGCTTCCGCGCTGTCGCGTTCCCCCACGTAGTAGAGGGCCAGGGCGAGGTACCAGTCGGAGTTCGGCCCTTCGCTGAGGCGCCGAACGTCCCGGAGCAACGCGACTGCATCCTCCATCCTCCCGCTCAGCAGGGCCATCGTTCCCCGCAGCCTCAGCGGCTCGACCGCCCCCGGGTTGATCCGGAGCGCGGCCACAGCCTCGCTCTCGGCGAGGCTCATGAGTCCCAGGTGATAGAACGCGGCCGCGCTGTAGACGTGAGGCAGGTCGAGGTTGGGGTTGAGCGCCAGGGCCCGGCGGCTCTCCTCGATGGTCCGGTCCCAGTCGAACTCTGTGTTGCGGTAGACGGCGGCCAGCGCTTCGTGTGCCTCGGCGAGGCCGTCATCGAGTTCCAGCGCGCGCCGGGCCTCCGCGTGGGCGCGTTTCCGCCAGCCCGCGACCTCCACCTCTGGCGCCTCGCGGCTGGTCTGGGCGCTCGCCATCGCCAGCCCCGCGTGGGCCAGCGCGTAGTCGGGGTCCAGCCGGAGTGCCTCGCGGAACGCCTCCACCGCGGCGGCCGTGCTCTCCCTGCTGTAGCGCACGAGTTGCGAGCGCCCCTCGAGGTAGAGCTCGTACGCGGCGCCGTTGTCCGTGTACCGAAGGTGGAGGCGCTCGCGCTCCGCCTCGGTCATCCGGACCTCGAGGGCGGCGGCGACCTGCGCGGCGATGGAATCCTGCAGGACTAGCAGGTCCGCGCGCGGGAGATCGTAATGCTCGCCCCATAGAGGGGCCCCGTCGCTGGCTCGCACCAGCTGCACGCTGGCGCGGAAGCGCTGTCCGGCCTCCTGCAAGGTCCCGGTCAGAAGGTAGTCGCTGGCGAGCTCGCGTCCCGCGGCCCGCAGGTCGATCGGCCCATTCTCGTAGCGCAGGATGGCGGTCGTGGGCCGCAGCTCGATCTGGCGCGCGTTGGCGAGCTTCGTGATGATCGCGTCCGGGATGCCGATGTCCAGGAACCCCGTGTCCGGCGTCCCGGTGAGCGAGTGGAATGGCAGGACAGCGAGGCTGACACGCTTGCGCGCCACCCGCGAGCTCCGCGAAGCCGGCGAGGCCACGGGCGATCGCGGCGACTCGGGCGCGCGTTCCAGGCGCCGCCCCTCCGCCGATCCTCCCCGCCCCGCAGTCAGGTAGACACCTCCCGCGATCAGCAGGACGAGCGCCGCCAGCAGCGTCAGCGGGGTGCGGCGGAGGAGGCGTCGGCCGGGATCGCGGTGGAAAGTCTCCGCCGGCAGGCTGGAGACGGCGAACAGCCGCCACTCTCCCGGGACTCCCTTGAGCACGTGAACGCCACGGTCCTCGAACCCGTACCCCGCCCCGGACACGGCTTCGCGCAGGGTGCTCGAGACGAGCACGTCACCGGCGCCCGCGAGCGCCGCAACCCGCGCCCCGATGTGCACGGCGATCCCGCCGACGCTCTTCCCGGCCTCCTCGATCTGGCCCATGTGGAGGCCGCCGCGGATCTCCAGCCCGAGTTCCCGCACCGCATCCCGCACCCGGATCGCGCAACGCAGGGCGGGATCGGGCGAGGCAAAGACCGCGAGAAAGCCGTCCCCGGCCGTCGCGACCTCCCGGCCGCCCTGCCGGCGCAGTTCGCTGCGGATCACGCCGTGGTGGCGTTGCAGGAGCTCGCCCCAGCGGACGTCGCCCAGCTCGGCCGCCCGGTCCGTCGAGCCGACGATGTCGGTGAAGAGGACGGTCGCGAGCCGCCGCCTGGAGTCCATCTTCTGCCTGCTCAGCCGGGGTGGAGCCAGTTTCGGGGATTTCTCTCGGATCGGGTTCAAGATAGCGGGGGCCGGCCGTGGACAAAGCCGCGGCTGCGGGCCGGAGGTCATTGCCTACCGCGGTCCTGGAGCTTACATGAGATGCCGGCGCCATCTCCCACAAGCCACCCGGAGGCGAATGCAGGCGCACGTCAAGCACAACGTCTACGAAGTGTTCGCCCAGATCGAGCCCGGCGGCCCCATCTCCCACATCGGGAACCTGAACGCTCCGGGCATGGACTTGGCCAAGACCTACGCCCGCCGGATCTACGACGAGGAACGCTGGTCGGAGATGTGGGTCGTGCCGCGGGCCACCATCGAGGTCGCCCACCCCGACGATTCCGCACCCTTCGACGTACCGCCCGCTTCCCCCGCTGCTCGGCCGGGATCGTGACGGAAGCCGCGCGTACGGCGACGCACCGCGAGGCGAGCGACCTCATCCCCGAGAGCTCGCGGCCCGCCACACGGGCCGCTCTGCTGGCCTGCGCCGACACGAAGCTCCTGCTGGGCTATCACTACGGGGAGTGGACGTTCGGCGCGCCGGCGCTCGAGGCGGCGATCGCCGCCTGCTCCATGGGTCAGGACGAGCTCGGCCACGCGCGGCTGCTCCAGGGTCTCCTGGACCACTTCTTCGGGCTCACGCAGGACGCGCTCATCGAGGAGCGGCCCGGCGTCGAGTTCGCGAACATCGCCTTCCTCGACCGGCCCTTCGGCTCCTGGGCCGACGTGGTCGTCGCCAACGCGCTCGTCGATCTGGCGGTGACGCTCGAAATCGGCTCCTTCCGCGGCTCGTCGCTGGGCGCCCTCCGCCGGGTGGTGGACAAGCTGCTCCAGGAGGAGCGCTTCCACGACGAGCACGCGCGCGCATGGTTCAAGCTGGCCGCGGGCCGAAACGCCGCTTCGCGGGAGGCACTCACGGCCGCGGTCCGCGCGGCGCTTCCCTCGGTGCTCGCGTTCTTCGGGCCTTCAGGTTCCACTCACGACCACCCACTGCTGCAGGAGGGGATCAAGACGCGCAGCGATGCCGACGTCGCCGAGGACCTGCTCGGCAGGCTGGCTCGGCTCGCTACCGACGCCGGGTTCGGCCCCGCGGCGGTCTCCTCCGGCGGTGATCTGTGGCCGGCGGACGGCCTCCCCGCCGCCGGAGCCTGGAACCCGGACCGCCGCCGGAGCGACCCCGGAGGCCCCACGGCCGAAGTGGTCGAGCAGCTCTCGGGAGCCCGCAACGTGGAGTTTCGCCGGACGTAGCACGCTCCGCGTCTTTCCGCCGTCGTTCAGCGGAAACTTTTGTACGGTCCACCTAGGAAAAAGTACTCCCTGCGGGTGCCCCGATAGGCGACAGGCCCGCCGACTCCTCCCCGCCATCGCCGCAATCGTCGGTGCCGCCTTCTGGTTCGGCCTCCGGTCCATCTCTTGCTTCACGACCGGCAGGCCGCTGGGGCCCGCTGCTCGGCATCGCGGAGCAACGCCCTCGCGGCATCCGTTCTCCAGTCCCGTCCGTACTGTTCCTCGTTAGTGCCTGGCACGCACGCGCGAGCTCCCCCCTCAGCAGGATAGATGAACTTCATGATGCGATCAGGTCTTCTCCTGACCGGTGCCTTCCTCACGGCGCTCTCCGCCTGTGATGGGGAGTCCGAGTCTCGCACGAGTTCCGCCGCCGCGGCGCCCGACCCCTGCGCCATCGTGCTGGCATCTACGCCGGCTGAGGGCGGCTCGGACCCCGAGATCACGCGTGCGCAGACAGAGGCCCGCGCTGCCGACGAGCCCGCCCCGGCGCTCGAGCGGCTGGGGTGGTCGTACGTTGCAGCGGCGCGCCGCACCTACGACAACGGGTGGTACAACCTGGCGGAGCAGACCGCCCTCTGCCTGGACGTGAAGTCCCCCGGGCGCCCCGAGGCGCTCCTCCTGAGGGGCCACGCGCTGCACAGCCTGCATCGCTTCCAGGAGGCGGAGCCGCTCGCACGCAAGCTCGTCGCCGAGCGCGGGCTGCCTCACGACTTCGCTCTGCTGGGCGACGTGCTGACCGATCGCGGGAGGCTGCGGGGGGCGATCGGCGCCTACCAGGCCATGCTCGACCTCAAGCCGGGCATGCAGTCGTACAGCCGCGCGGCCCACATGCGCTGGCTGAAGGGGGATCTCTACGGCGCGCTGCAGCTGATGCGCCTGGCGGCGCGCGCGGGAAACCCGCGCTCCGGCGAGCCCGTCGCGTGGACCTATGCCCGGGTCGCGATGCTGGAGCTGCAAGCCGGCAACGCGGAGCAGGCGCTGGCCATGGCCGACGCGGCGCTCGAAGTGAGCCCGGATCACGCGCCCGCGCTCCTGGCTCGCGGACACGTGCTGCTGGCGCAGGGAAGATTCGCCGATGCGCTTCCTCCTCTGCAACGCGCCGCCGCCCTCAATCCGCTCCCCGAGTACCAGTGGGCGCTGGCCGACGCGTTCCATGCCGCGGACCGGGCAGCCGAAGCGCGCGGCGTCGAAGCCCGGCTGCTGGAACGCGGCGCCGCCGAGGATCCGCGCACGTTCGCCCTATACCTGGCCACACGCCGCGAGCGCCCCGAGATCGCGCTGCGACTGGCGGAGCGCGAACTCGGCACGCGCCAGGACGTCTTCACCCACGATGCGCTAGCGTGGGCGCTCGCCGCCGCGGGACGGGCCGACGAGGCCTGGCCGCACGTGGAGCGCGCTCTTGCCGAGGGCACGCAGGACGCGCGCCTCTTCTATCACGCCGGCGCGATCGCCGCGATGATCCCCCGCGAAGAGGAGGCACGGCAGTGGTTCGGGCGCGCGGCGGGCATCGGGCAGATGCTCCTTCCGGGAGAACGCGAGGAGCTCCGGGCAGCGATGGAGGAACTGGGCATCCGGCAGACGGAGTCACCCCAGGCGCGAGGAGGTGATCGGAAAGCAGGATGATGTGCAGCATCTCTCGTAGGGAACCTTTACAGCAGGGGAGGATGTGACCTTGAGAAAAGTACGGAAGGTCCTGCAGCGGAGCATCGCGCCGTTGGTGCTGGCCATGCTGGTGACGACCGTGTTCGCCTCCAGCCACCTGGACGCGCCGATGATCACCGAGGACGACCCGGCGAACACGACCGACGTGTACGCGTTCACCTCGCGGGAAGGCGGCGTGAAGTACCTCACGACGGCGCTGGCCGTGTACCCGTTCGAGGAGCCCGGGAACGGCCCGAACAAGTACAACTTCGACGATGACGTGCTGTACGAGATCCACGTCGCGACCGGCAGCGACGTCGCGGCGGGACGACCGACGTTCAGCTACCAGTTCGACTTCAACACGACCTACAAGAACACCGGCACGATCCTCCAGTCGTACAAGGGAGTCGTACAGAACGTGCGCGACGAGGGTCAGAATCTGGTCCAGTTCTTCGGGCTGAACCGGGTGAATCACCGCGCCGGCACGAGCATCGACATGGGCGGCGGTTTCGTCCCGCCGAACAACCAGGGCGTGGTCACTCCGAAGTACAACCGCGGTGACAACGGCGAGAATGCCGCCAAGGAAGGCGTGTCCTCGCGGGTGAACCTCGACACGTACACGAGGCAGACGATCTTCGAGCTGCGGAACGGCCACGAGGTCTTCGCGGGGCAGCGCGATGACGGCTTCTATGCCGACATCCAGGGCGTGTTCGACCTCCTGAACTTCAGCGGCCCGAACAAGCCGTTCGACAGCCAGGGGGGCTTCAACGTCCACACCATCGTGCTCAACATCCCCGTCAGCGAGCTGGGAGGCGATCAGCAGGTGGTGGGCGTCTGGGCCACGACGAGCCGGCGCCGGACCAGCGTGCTGCGCGACGCGAACGACGCCACCGACGCGCCGGCGCTGAGCGGCGCCTTCGTGCAGGTCGGCCGTCAGGGCAACCCGTTGTTCAACGAAGGGCTGGTCGCGATTCGTGACAAGGACCGCTACAGCCGCACGAATCCCTCGCAGGACCGCGAGCTCTTCGAGCAGTATGCGCTGCGGCCGGAGCTGGCCAAGCTCATCAATCTCGTCTTCGCACCTTCGCCCGCGGCGCCGGAGACCAACCGGACCGATATCGCGGGGATCTTCATCCCCGACGTGATCAAGACGGACCTGTCCACGCCCCCGGTGCGCCTCGCCGGCAACCCGAACGACCCCGGCTTCAACCGGCTCGGCATCTTCGGCGGAGACGTGGTGCGGAGCCAGGTGCAGGATCCGTTCGGCAACGGCGGCTTCATCCCTGGTGGCTGGCCGAACGGGCGGCGCTTCGGCGACGACGTGTTCGACATCGTCGTCTGCGCTCTGCTCAGCGACCTGCGCACGAGCCCGCCGCAGGTGCGCTGCGACGCCAGCGCGAACATCGACCGCGTGGTCCGCAACGACATCACCTACAACAAGGTCCTCCCGTACGCCGCGACCCCGCTGAACGGGCGGAATCACCCGCATCACTGAGCCTTCCACCGAGGCCGCGTGAGCGGTGGGATGGCGGGCGGATGCGCGAGGTCCTGCGCTCCGTCCGCGTCCTGCAGGATCGATGGGGGCGGTCTCCGGCGC
>JACCXV010000239.1 GCA_013696835.1 Gemmatimonadota bacterium
GCCGCGACTCGCACGCGCCCTTTCGGCGGCCTCGCCGGCCTAGTTCATCCGCGGCCGGCGCTGCCGAGGGCGAACCGCGCCAGCGTCGTGTAGCGCGGGGGGCCCTGCCCCAGATCGCTGCGCACGAGCTCGAAGCCGTCCACGGGCCAGACTGCGGCGGGCGGCGCGGCGCCCGCCAGAGCCGCCCGTACGTCCATCTTGTCCCCCGCCAGCCGTCCCAGCGTCACGTGCATGCGGAAGTCCCGCCCCTGCGCCGGAAATCCCAGTTCCGTCAGCTCGCGCTCGATCTCGACGTGCAGGCGCGGGAGGGCCGCGGCTGCGTCCTCGAGCTCCACGACGATCACGCGCGGAGCGCGCGGGCTCGGAAAGGCATCGAGGCGCACGCCCACCAGCGTGGCCGGGGACGAGGAGCTGGCCGCCCGCGAGAGGGCCTCGGCCAGGGCCGGTACGTCAGCGGCGGGCACGCTGCCGAGGAAGCGCAGCGTCAGGTGCAGGCTCGCCGGCTCGACCCAGCGCACGCGGCCGGGAAGGCGCAGCGCACCCTGCAGGTCCGCATAGGCTGGCACGAGCGCGAGGGGCAGCGGAACGGCGACGAAGGCGCGCACCGCCTCCCGGGTCAGGATCGCGCGCGCAGCCAGGCGATCAGGTCCTCGATGGGCCGCTCGCGCTCCACCTCCTCGAAGACCTCGTGATAGAAGCGCGGGTACACGATCAGCCGCTTGTCGCGAGCCCGCGCCGCGCGCACGAAGTCGCCCATCGCCTCCGGCGAGAGCACTGGGTCCTCGCCTCCGGCCAGCACAAGCAGCGGGGTCTCGACGGCGGCGGCGCGGGCGCGCGCCGACTCCATGGCGGACAGCAGTTCCAGGTACGAGCGGGCGGAGCTCCGCCGCTGCACGAGCGGATCGTTGGCGTACTCGCGTGCCAGGGAGGCGTCGTGCGTGAGCTGGCGCGGATGGATGTCGTGCGGGAGCCCGATGCCGGGCAGCACCCGGTCGAGCAGCCGGCCGGCGGCGAGGCGCGCACGCCCCGGCTTCAGACGCAGGCGCAGGGCGGGCGAGGCGAGGATCAGCCCCGCGACGCCGGGAGGGCGATCGCGGAGCAGGAAGTGCAGGGCGACCAGGCCTCCCAGGCTGCGCCCCAGCAGGAAGCGCGGGCCGGGGCGGCCCTGGTCTCCGACGATACGCCAGAAGACCGACAGGTCGTCGACATGGTCCTCGAAGCGTTCGACGTGGCCGCGCCGCCCGCTCGACCGCCCGTGGCCACGCAGGTCGAACGCGAGCGCCGAAAATCCCGCGTCTCCGAGAGCGCGCCCGAGGCGCGCCTGGCGCCCAGAGTGCTCGCCGATCCCGTGAAGCAGGACGACCACCCCCCGCGCGGTGGCGGCCTCCCAGGCCCGGAAGCAGAGCCGCTCCGATCCCGCCTTGAAATAGAGCTCCTGCGCCTCGACCTTCATCCTGCCTCGACCTTCATCCGCGCTCCTCGCCCGCTTCCCCGCCGCCGCGTCCACCGCCTTCAGCCACTCGCGCGTCGCCGCGCCCTCGCGCGTCTCCCGCTCCCCGCTCCCCGTGTCCCCGGGCCTCGACCGCACGCAGCAGGAGCAGCAAGGCCGCCTTGGCGGCTCGCTGCTTGATCCCGCGGCGCGTCCCCGGCCACGTGGCCCGTTCGAGGCGCACGGCACCCGCCACGTCGACTCCGAAGTGGACGAGTCCGACAGGCTTTGTCGCCGTCGCACCGCCCGGGCCGGCGATCCCGGTCACCGCCAGGGAGCATTCCGCGCCGAACCGCGCCCGAGCCCCTGCCAGCATCTCGACGCAGGTGTCGGCGCTCACCGCACCTGCGCGCTCGAGCGTCTCCCAGGACACTCCCAGCAAGTCTCGCTTCGCCTCGTTGGCGTAGCCGACGACGCCGCCGAGGAACCAGCTCGAGCTCCCGGGCTCGTTCGTGATCGTGTCGGCGATCAGGCCCCCCGTGCAGGACTCCGCGGTGGCAAGACTCAACCCCGCTCCGGCCAGAGCCCTGCCGACCGCCCCCCCCAGCGTCTCGTCATCGCGGCCGTACACCCACGGCGAGAGCCGCTCCGCGAGTGCCCACTCGAGCTCGCCGAGGACGCGTTCCGCCGCCGCGGGCAGCAACCCTGCCGCGGTCAGCCGCAGGTCCACGCTCCCGCCGTGCGGCAGGAAGGCCACCTTCGGAGCCTCCCGCCCATCCAGCAGGTCCGCAACCCGCTCCGCCAGCGCCGACTCGCCGATGCCGGCGGTGCGCAGCACTCGCTGGCGCACCTCGACCAGCCCGGGGCCCGCGCGAGCGCGCAGACGCGGCAGCACCTGCTCGCGGAACATGATCTCCATCTCGTGCGGCACGCCGGGCATCGCGAAAAAGGCGGCGTGGTCGTCCTCCACGAGCATCCCCGGCGCCGTCCCCCGCGCGTTCGGAAGCGGCACCGCTCCTTCGGGCAGCTCGGCCTGCGTGGCGTTCCCGGCGGGAGGCGTGACGTAGCCGAAGGCTCGGAACTTTTCCTCGAGCTCGCTCAGAAGCTCGGGGACGAGCCGCAGGGAGCGCCCGAATGCCTCCGCGAGAGCCCAGCGCGTGAGGTCGTCCGGCGTGGGCCCGAGCCCTCCCGTCACCAGCACCGCTCCGCCGCGCCCGCGGGCTTCGCGAAAGCCCTCCCGCAGCGGCTCCGGCGCATCCGGCAGGGTCGTCGTGCGGCGCACCTCGAAGCCGGCTCGCGCACTCTCGCGCGCCAGAAAGGCTGCGTTGGTGTCCAGCGTGGCGCCGAGGAGGATCTCGTCGCCGACGGTGACGATCTCTACGAAGTTCCGAACAGCCATGCGGGTCGCCAGCCGATCACGCGCGGCAGCAGCAGGACGCCGCCGGCGAGCACGCCGGCAGCCAGGTCGTCCGCCACGACACCCCAGCCACCGGGCAGGCGCTGAAGGCTGGAAGCGGGGGGCGGCTTCAGGATGTCCAAGGCGCGGAACAGGAAGAACGCCACGAGAAAGCCCCCCCGCGTCGGGGGCGCCGCCGCGAGCGCCAGGAGCATGCCCGCGGCTTCGTCGAGCGTGATGGACGGAGCGTCCCGCCCC
>JACCXV010000153.1 GCA_013696835.1 Gemmatimonadota bacterium
TCGGTTGGCGTGGTGCTGGATCGCAAGCCGGGAGACGCAGTTACGCGCGGCGAGCGCCTCGCGACCGTGCACGCCGCGAATCCCGCAGCGGGCGCCGAGGCGGCCCGCCGCATCGCGTCCATCGCTCGCATCGCATCCGCTCCGCCCGCCCGCGCGCAGCGTGTGCTCGGCGGAGTCCGCGCCCGTGGCTTCAGCGCCGCAGCGGGCCCTCTCCTCGCGCACGCAGGCCACGAGCGGGTCGCAACGTGATGGCCGCGCGCTCGATCTCGAACCGGCACGGGGGAACTTCGTCACGCGCGCGTTGTACTTCGGGGACCCTGGAGCACGACCTTTTCGCCCGGCGCTCGGGATGCGCCTGGCGAAGTCCGGGGTGCAGGCGAAAGGAGGCGGGCCGGGTGACCTACTTCGGAGCGGGGCCGTATGCTTTCTCCGGGGTCCGTCCGGCGGAGGGGAGTGTCCACCTTTCGTCCGATAGGAAAGCTCCTCGGATCTGCCCACCATGTAGCCGCGGCGAGCGTACGCTCGATCGCGGTCGTTCGACCCCCGAAGCCGGCATCTTGCCGGCCCTGCTTTCGACGCCGCCCTCCGGCTCCGGGCGTGCGACCGATGCGCGTGGTCACCCTCAGGAGCGGCATGACGTCCAGGCCCCACCTTCGCCCGTGAACGCACGCTCCGACATCGGCGCCACCTTCGTGCTGTGGCTGACGGGTCTCTCGGGCGCCGGCAAGACCACGCTCGCCCGACTGACGGCGGACAGCCTGCGCGGGCGCGGCATGCGCATCGAGGTCCTGGACGGCGACGAGATCCGCCGCCGCCTGAGCCCCGAGCTGGGCTTCTCGCGCAAGGATCGCGACCGGAACGTCGTGCGGCTGGCCTTCCTGAGCGAGCTGCTCGCGCGCAACGGCGTGAGCGTGATCGTGGCGGCCATCTCGCCCTACTGGGAGGAGCGCGCGCTCGCCCGCGCGGTCGTCGGCGCGCACCGCTTCATCGAGACCCACGTGGACTGCCCGCTGCCGGTCTGCATCGAGCGCGACGTGAAGGGCCTGTACCGGCGCGCGCTGGCAGGCGACCTGCCGCGCTTCACCGGAGTCGGCGATCCCTACCAGGCTCCCGAGTCCCCCGAGCTGGTGGTCCGCACCGATCGCGAGGCTCCCGAGGCCTCGGTCGACCGCATCCTGGACTACCTCGAGAGCGGCGGCTGGGCTCCGCGCGCCGGCGGGCCCGCGGTTCGCGCGCTCGACCTGAAGGTGGGCACGTGAGCCCGCTGAACCCGCAGCGGCGCATCTTCACGGAGTTCCTCCGCGCGGCCGACGTGGCCGTGATGCTGCTGGCGCTGGTCCTGGCCCTGTTCGTCACCGAGACGCGGGCCGCGGGCATGGAGCACCTGGACTTCCTCACCCGCAAGATCAGCCCCATCAACATGGTCCTGCTGGCCTGCCTGTGCCTTTTCTGGCCGGTGCTGCTGGAGGAGAACGGGCTGCTGCGGCCCTGGCGCTCGCGCACGGTCAAGGCCGAGGCGAAGGCCATCTTCACCACCGTCTCGCTGGGCGCGCTCGTGCTGCTCCTGCTGGTGGTCGTGTTCGGACGCGGCCGCGTGAGCGCTCAGACGCTGGCCGCCTTCTGGGTCTTCGCAGTCGGGGGCACCCTCTTCGTGCATGCGGCCTTCCGCGGCCTCGCGCGCTCGATGCGGAACGCGGTGGACCGGGCGGTGCTCATCGTCGGCTCCGGCCCGCGTGCCCGCCGCGTGGCCACGAGCCTCGTGGACCAGCGCGACGTCGCGGGGTACCGGCTGCTGGGCTTCGTGGACGACCCGGTCCGCGGCTACGGCCACTACGAGAACGGCGCCGAGCTCGTCTCCACGCTGGCGAACCTCTCCACCTTCCTGAAGGACAACGTGGTGGACGAGGTGTTCATCGCGCTGCCCATCAAGTCCAGCTACCAGACCATCGTGGACGTCTCCACGCTCTGCGAGGAGCAGGGCATCCCGGTGCGCATCCCGTCCGATCTGTTCGAGATGAAGATCTCGAATCGCGGGGTCTACGAGGTGGGGGGAGAGCAGGTGCTCACGTTCTACACGGGTGCTTCGCCCAAGCCCTGGTCGCTCTTCCTGAAGCGCGGGATGGACATCGCCGGCTCGGGCGTGGCCCTGCTCCTGCTGGCGCCTCTGTTCCTCGGCATGGCGATCGCCGTCAAGGCGACATCGCGCGGGCCGGTGCTGTTCCGTCAGGAGCGACTCGGGCTCGCAAAGCGGCGCTTCAAGGTGCTCAAGTTCCGCACGATGTGCGTGGACGCCGAGGCGAAGCTGGCCGCGCTCGAGGCCCAGAACGAGGCCGAGTTCCCGGCCTTCAAGCTGCGGCGCGACCCGCGGCTCACGCCGATCGGCGGGTTCCTCCGGCGCACGAGCCTGGACGAGCTTCCACAGCTCTGGAACGTGTTGCGCGGGGAGATGAGCCTCGTGGGGCCGCGTCCGCTCGCGGTGCGCGACGCGATGGGGATCTCAGAGAACTGGCAGAAGCGGCGCTTCAGCGTGAAGCCGGGAATCACGTGCCTGTGGCAGGTGAACGGCCGCAGCAACGTGCGCTTCCAGGAGTGGATGAAGCTGGACCTGGAGTACATCGACAAGTGGTCGCTGGCGCTCGACGTGAAGATCCTGGCCAAGACGATCC
>JACCXV010000167.1 GCA_013696835.1 Gemmatimonadota bacterium
GCTCCCGGTCACCCGTCAGGAGCGGCCCTCGACGATGGGAATCCGCTCCTCTCCGGGAAGCGGAACCGGCCCCTCGACGGGCGGCTTCGCGCCGGAGTCCCCGCCCGAGCCACCGCCGTTGCTGGAAGGCTCCGCTCCGGGGTCGGCGGGTGCGCCGCGTGCGTCCGAATCCAGGGGAGCGCCGCGGCCGTCCGCGTCGGCACCCGTGCCGTTCCCGCGCGCCACGAAGGGAGCGAGCTGCTCACCATTCAGGATCTGACGGACTTCCTCGGCGTCGATCATCTCGCGCTCGAGCAGCGCCTGCGCGAGGGCGTGCAACTTGGAGATGTTCTCGGACAGGAGCGTCTTCGCCTTGCCGAAGGCCGTCTCCACGATCCCCCGCACCTCGGCGTCGATGGCGCGCGCCGTCTCCTCGGAGTAATCGCGGTGCTGCGCGATCTCGCGGCCCAGGAAGATCTGCTCCTCCTCGTCGCCATAGGTGATCGGGCCGAGCTTCTCGCTCATTCCCCAGCGCGTCACCATGCGGCGCGCGAGGTCGGTCGTGCGCTTCAGGTCGTCGCCCGCACCCGTGGTCGTCTCGCCCAGGATCAGCACCTCGGCCGCACGCCCTCCCAACAGAGCCGTCAGGTTGTTCTCGCACCATTCGCGCGTGTAGATGTGCCGCTCGTCGACGGGCAGGAAGTGCGTCACGCCCAGGGCCCGCCCGCGCGGGATGATGGTCACCTTGTGCACGGGATCCGCGCCGGGCGTGAGGGCGCGCACCAGGGCGTGGCCGGACTCGTGGTAGGCGATCGAGCGCTTCTCGACGTCGGAGATGACGAGGCTCTTACGCTCCGCCCCCATCATGACCTTGTCCTTTGCCTCCTCGAAGTCGTCCATGTCGACCTTGGTCTTGTTATGGCGGGCGGCCCACAGTGCGGCCTCGTTCACGATGTTCTCGATGTCGGCGCCAGCGAGGCCGGGGGTGCCCTTGGCGAGCGTCTTCAGGTCCACGCCGTCGGCGAGCGGGATCTCGCGTGTGTGCACGCGGAAGATGCCCTCGCGACCCTTCACGTCGGGCCGGTCCACCACGATCTGGCGATCGAAGCGCCCCGGCCGCAGCAGCGCTGGATCAAGCACGTCAGGCCGGTTCGTGGCCGCAATCAGGATCACGCCCTCGTTCGACTCGAACCCGTCCATCTCGACGAGCAGCTGATTGAGCGTCTGCTCCCGCTCGTCGTGGCCACCCCCGAGCCCGGCGCCGCGGTGGCGGCCCACCGCGTCGATCTCGTCCACGAAGATGATGCAGGGCGCGTTGGCCTTGCCCTGCTCGAAGAGGTCCCGCACCCGCGCCGCGCCGACGCCCACGAACATCTCGACGAAGTCCGAGCCTGACATGCTGAAGAAGGGCACGGCCGCCTCGCCCGCCACGGCGCGCGCCAGCAGGGTCTTCCCCGTCCCCGGAGGGCCCAGCAGGAGCGCGCCCTTCGGGATGCGGCCGCCGAGCCGCTGAAACTTCTTGGGGTCCTTGAGGAACTCGATGATCTCCTGCAGCTCCACCTTGGCCTCGTCCGCGCCCGCCACGTCCTCGAACGTGATCTTGGGCCGATCGGCGGAGAGCAGCTTGGCCTTGGACTTCCCGAACGAGAACGCCTTGGAGCCACCGCCCTGGAGCTGGCGCATGAAGAACACCCAGAACCCGATGATGAAGATCCACGGCAGCAGGTTGAGCAGCCCCGCGAACCAGTTGACCGAAGGCTCGCGCGTGTCGATCGCGACCCCCGCGGCCTCCATCTCGCGGATCAGCTCGGCGTCGTCGTAGGGGATGCTCGTGCGGAAGTGCGTGTAGGGCTGCTCCGCCTGCCGACCGCCGGGCCCATCCACACGTGTCACGCCCGGACGCTCGAGCTCGCCCTCGATCCGCCGCTCGCTGATCGTCACCGAGGCCACGTTGCCCTCTTCCAGCTGCTCCAGGAACTCGGAGGTGCGCACCTTGACGAGTTCCTGCTTGCGCGGCACGAGCAGCCGGTACAGGAAGAGCGGCAGGAGGATTATCAGCAACCATAGGGCGACGCTCTTCGAGATGCTCGAGAAGCGCGGGCCCTTCGACTGCACCCCCCGGGGAGGGCGGGAGGGCCGGGGTCTGCGGGAAGGCCGGTCGTTCGGATCTGCCATGTTCACGCGGTCGAAGGGCGAGGGAACGGTCGTCGGGCGAACGTCAGCGAGGCGAGAAAAAAGGAGGCTCGGCGCCTCCCCCCACGAGAAAGCTGTGGCGAGGCCGGCACCGGGGCCGCTCAGACTCCAGGAAGGTCCCGGTCCTCGAGCACCGCAACGTACGGGAGGTTGCGATAGCGCTCTGCGAAATCCAGGCCGTAGCCCACCACGAAGCGGTCCTCGATGCGGAAGCCAATATAACGTACGCCAAAGGGATGATCCACGTTCCGATCCTTATAAAGTAGCGTGCAGACCTCGGCCGATCGCGCACCGAGATCCTGCACGTGGCTCAGGATCCGCCCGAGTGTCCGGCCACTGTCCACGATGTCCTCGACGACGAGGACCTCGCCGCCCGCGACCGCCGACGCCAGCGCGGCTCGATCAATCCCGTCCGTTTCCTCGATCCGCACTTCGCCGGAGCTGACCCTCCCGGCCCCGTAGCTCGCCGCCCGCACGAACTCGAGGCGCACGGGCAGGCGGATGGCGCGCGCCAGGTCCGAGGCGAAGATGACCGCACCCTTGAGGAGACACACGAGCACGACGTCGCGCCCCGCGTAGTCGCGGGTGATCTCGGCTGCCAGCTCGGTCACCCGCGCACGGATGGCCGTCTCGGAGATCAGCACCTCGAGGGTGCCGGCGCCCTCCAGCACGCCCCCCCCTGCCTCCGCAGTCGTGGACCCCGCCGCTCTGAATGGCGCTCGCCCGCCTGTCAGACCGCCTCCCCGTGGAGCCCCGGCACCGGCGGCGTCTCCGTCACGACCTCCGTCACCAGGCTGGCCTCGCCCGTCGACGAAGACCGGCGGATCGTCACGCGTAGAGCGGGTCCACCGTTGCCCGGGACGCCCCGGCTTCCCCTGCGAACGCCGACCAACCACAGCGGTCCGCGCGAGTCGGCGACCACGAGCCGACCCTCCCGCTCCCAGCGGGGGATCCGCGACTCCCGCAGGATCTCCTTCACCTTCTTGCGGCCGTACGTGAACTCGAGTCTGTCGCCGGTCCTCCACGGTCGAAGCACGAGAGGGCCTTCGAGCGCCAGCGGGTCGAACAGCTCGGTCTGGGAGGCTTCGTCGAGGACCCGCGTGGCTGCTCTTCCGCGGACGCGCGACATGACAGGCGTGAGCCGGAGGACTCCACAGGACACGTGCGCGAGCACCCCCCGCAGGCTGGCCATGCCCCCCACGGGGGAATGCATCAAGCGCTCGAGAAGGTCCAGCGTGCGCTCCCCAAGGGGAGCGGATGCGGGAGCGACGTGATGATAGGCGCGGCAGAGGACCTCTCGCCGCAGGTCACCGTCGATGTACCGCAGCGTGTGCACGGGAAGGCTAAAGCCGGAGCTGCGCCACGCCTCGCCGCTGGCCGGGAACCGAGTCAGGACCCGATCGGCGGCTGCCTCGACGAGACGCCTGCGGACGAGAGCCAGCCGCGCCAGCGCGTCGATCTCTCGATGGCAGACGCGCGGGGCGACGAACCTGCGCAGCCGATTGCGGGTGAAGCGGAGGTTCTCGTTGGTCGTGTCCTCGCGAAACGGGAGCCCGCGCTCCTCGGCGTACGCGAGCAGGCTCTCTGGTTCCACGGAGAGGAGCGGGCGCACGACCTCGACTCCGGAGATCCTGACGGCGGGGAGGATGCCGGCGCGACCCTCCTCGCGTCCGCCGCGCGCGAGGCGGAAGAGGACCGTCTCGCGCTGATCGCCGGCATGGTGGGCGGTGGCCACCGCCGCGTACCCCTCGCGGTTGGCCGTGGCGGCAAGGAAGGCATAGCGCGCGCGGCGGCTGGCCGCCTCCAGCGACAGCCGCTCCTCACGGGCGAGCGCAGGGACGTCGAAGGTCCCGTGGAAGAAGCGCACGCGGAGCCGTTCGCACACTCCTTCCAGGAACGCGGTATCGCGCTC
>JACCXV010000168.1 GCA_013696835.1 Gemmatimonadota bacterium
CACCTCGGGTCCCGAGGGCGGCGGGCGGAGGCCGCGGCGGCGCACACGGCGGTCGCGGCCCGCGTCCTCGTGGAAGCAGGCGGGCACGTGCGTGTGCCCCACCGCGGCGAAGCGCTCGCGAAAGGAACCGAGCGCCCGCGCCGCCTGATCCTCGTCCAGCAGGTACGTGAAGGGTGCTTCTTCCCCCGGCGTGCCGTGCGTCAGGAAGAGGTCCGCCGGTCCCGGATCCGGGAGCCTGGCAGTGGCCGGCAGATCGGCGAGCCATGCCAGATCGGACACATCCAGCCACCCGGAGTGGGCCTCCACCGCCAGCCGTGCGGAGGAGTGGAACGTCCGGCGCACCCAGGGGTGGACGGCGGCCGCGTCGTGGTTGCCCATCACGCAGGTGCTCGCCCGCTCGCGCACCAGCGCCACGCACGCTTCGGGGTCGCCTCCGTAACCAACCACGTCGCCGAGGCAGACGAGACGCTCCACGCCCTCCTCCTCCAGCCGCGCGAGCACGACGTGCAGGGCCTGGAGGTTGGCGTGCACGTCGGAGATCAGTCCCACCCGCATCAGGGGCTCGTCGACGCTCCGCTGAGGCGAATCCGCACCGCGTCCAGGACGCCGTTCACGAAACGCGGGGACTCGTCCCCTCCGTAGCGCCGCGCGAGCTTCACAGCCTCATCGATGACGACGCGGAACGGCACGTCCGGAAAGGCCATCAGCTCACAAGCGGCGAGGCGCAGGACGTTGCGGTCCACCACGGAGAGCCGGTGGAACTCCCAGTTGGTCGTGCTCTCCGCCAGGATGGCGTCGATCTCGGTCCGACGCTCCTCGAGCGCTTCCAGATGCCGGCGCACGAGCTCGTCAGTCCCCTCCTCGAGCCCGCGCTCCGCCAGCACGCGCCCCGCCGTCTCGAGCAGGCTCCCCTGCCCCTGCATCTCCCAGGCATAGAGGACCTGCAGCACGAGGCGACGCGCCCTGCTGCGCCCCTTCACGGCCGCTCCAGTCGCCGAAATCCCACGCGCGGAGCCTCGAAGAACCCGTCCAGCAGCTCCGCCATCTCGAGCGCGGCGAGCGCCGCCTCCCAGCCCTTGTTCCCGCGCGCTCCGCCGGCGCGCTCCCGTGCCTGCTCCACGCTGTCCACGGTCAGCACGCCGAAAGCGACGGGTCTCCCGGCGTCGTACGCCAGGCGCGACAATCCCGCCGTGACCGCGTCGCAGACGTACCCGAAGTGCGGGGTCTCGCCCCGGATCACCACCCCGAGCGCCACGATGGCGTCGACGCGGCCGCTCTCGAGGAGCACGCGCGCGGCCGCGGGGATCTCGAATGCTCCGGGCACGCGGAAGGTCGAGATCGCCGACTCCGACGCGCCGTGGGCGAGGAGACACGTGCGGGCACCGTCTTCGAGCGCGCGGCAGATCTCCTCGTTGAAGCGGCTCACGACGAGGCCAAAGCGGCGGGCCCCCGCGCGCAGGTCCGAACGAACCTCGGACTTCAGGGGCTCCTTGCCGTCTGGGGGCGGGGCGGGCTTGGCGGGGGCCACGGACCGCTCAGTGAGAGAGCAGGTGGCCCAGCTTGTCGCGCTTCGTGTCCAGGTAGCGGCGGTTGTGCTCGTTGGGCGCTGCCTCCAGGGGGACGATGTCGCTGAAGGAGAGCCCGTAGGCCTCGAGGGCCACGCGCTTCTGCGGGTTGTTGGTGAGGAGCCGGAGGCTGGAGAGCCCCAGGTCCACGAGGATCTGGCAGCCGATCCCGTAATCCCGCGGATCGGGCTTGAAGCCGAGGTGCACGTTCGCCTCGACCGTGTCCAGGCCCCCGTCCTGAAGCACGTACGCCTGCAGCTTGTTCTCGAGACCGATGCCGCGGCCCTCCTGATGCATGTAGAGGACCACGCCCTCGCCCTCGGACTCGATGCGCTCCAGGGCCGCGCGCAGCTGCTCGCCGCAATCGCAGCGCAGGGAGCCGATCGCGTCGCCCGTGACGCACGACGAATGGACCCGCACCAGGACGTCCTTCTTGCCTTCCACGTCACCCTTGACGATGGCGAGGTGGTGCTCCTCGTTCACGGTCGTGCCGTAGAGGACGAGCCGGAAGTCCCCATAGCGTGTCGGCAAGCGGGTCTCCAGCACCCTGCGCACGAGCTTCTCCTTCATTCGCCGGTAGCGGACGAGGTCCTCGATGGTGATGATTCGGAGGCCGAACTCCCGCGCCAGCTCGACGAGCCGGGGTAGGCGCGCCATCGACCCGTCCTCGTCCATGATCTCGCACATCACGCCCGCCGGGCGGTATCCCGCCAGGCGCGCCAGGTCCACCGCGGCCTCTGTATGGCCCGTGCGGCGCAGCACACCACCGCTCTTCGCCCGCAGCGGAAAGACATGTCCCGGACGACCCAGGTCCTCCGGCGCGGTGGTGGGATCGACCAGGGCCCGGATCGTGGCGGCCCGGTCCGCGGCAGAGATGCCCGTGGTCGTGCCGTAGCGAAGATCCACCGAGACGGTGAAGTTCGTCTCGTTGAGCCCAGTGTTGTCGCCGACCATCAGCGCGAGCTTGAGCGCGTCCGCACGCTCCTCCGTCAGGCCCACGCAGATGAGCCCGCGCGCCTCTCGACTGATGAAGTTGACCGCTTCCGGCGTGACCTTCTCCGCCGGGAGGATCAGGTCGCCCTCGTTCTCGCGATCCTCGTCGTCCACCACGATCAGCATCCGGCCGGCGCGCAAGTCTTCGAGCGCCTGCTCGATCGACGAGAAGGAAGATCCCGCCGGGGCAGGCGCACGCGGGGCGGCTGCGGGGGGAAGGTGGACCGGTAGGTCAGAGCTTCGGGACATGGGATCCGAGGTGACGGTGGACCGCCGCCGTGACGTATTTGGCGAGCACGTCGTACTCGACGTGCAGGGTGTCGCCAGGCACGACCGCGGACAGGTTGGTGCTCGACCAGGTGTGGGGAATGATCGCGACGCGCAGGGCGTCCGAGACCCGGTCCAGAACCGTCAGGCTCACCCCGTTCAGCGCGATGGAGCCCTGCGGCACCACCCATTCCCCGGCTTCGAGCGGCAGGGACAGGTCAACGTAACAGGTTTCTCCGGCCCGTTCAATTTGGGTCACGCGCAGCAGCCCGTCGACGTGTCCCTGCACCCAGTGGCCCCCCAGCCTCGCGCCGACCGCGAGCGGTCGCTCGAGGTTGACGAGCGCGCCTTCGTGAAGCGAGCCGAAGCGCGTCCGCCCCAGCGTCGCTCGCGTGACGTCGAGGGAGAAGAAACCGCCCTCACGACCGGTCACCGTCAGGCAGCACCCGTCCACCGCCACGCTGGCACCCGTCTCGAGGCCCTCGCTCCAGCCTGGATCCGCCACGCGGAGCCGCAGGCCGCTCCCGAAGGGCGCGATCGGGCCCAGAGGTGCCTGGCTCTCTACGAGGCCAGTGAACATGGCTCCTTCCGCCGGCCGGGCCGCCGGCACGCGCGGCTGCGCACCCTGGCCCTCGCGATCATGGCATCCGTCCGGTCACGAGCTCGTCGTTGCCGAGTCGCTCGCGGACCAGGTCGCGCAGCCAGGCTCCCGTGAAGGGGAGGCCCCCCGGCGGACGCCAGGTCGAGGCCGGGGGGTGCGGCGACGCGCGCGGCCCTTGCGGCGCCTCACGCCCGGGATCCTCCGCCGTGAAGACGCTCAGGCGCTGCACCAGGCCGGCCCCCAGGAGAGCGTCCGCGAGCGTGGGCCCACCCTCCACCAGCACGCTGGAGACGCCCATGCTTCCGAGCGCGTCGAGCACCGCCGCGAGCTGGAGGCGGTCTCCCTCGCCGAGGACGCGCGCGGTCTCCACGCCCGCATCCCGGAGCCCCGTCTCCGCCGATACCGGCGCCTCGACGCTTCCGATCACGAGCGCCGGCGGCCCGCCCGGGAGCGGCCGCAGAGCGCGTGCGTCCGGCGGCACGCGGAAGGAGGCGCTCAGCACCACGCGCCTGGGCTGCCAGGGCTCGTGGTCGGACGGAATTGCGGAGGCGGCTTCCTCGGAGGCCCCGAGGGCGGCGGTCACCGGACGCGTCGCAGGCACCCGCACGGTCAGGCGGGGATCGTCGGCACGCAGCGTTCCGGCTCCCACCATCACCGCAGCCGAGAGATGCCGCCACGCGTGCACCCGGCCGCGAGCGGCTTCTCCCGTGATCCCGGCCGGGCGCCCGGCCCCGGGGTGAACAGTTCCGTCCGGGAGCATCGCCATCTTGAGGTGCACGAAGGGCCGACCGCCGGTTGCGCGCTGGAAAAAGCCCTCGTTGAGCCGCCGGGCCGCGCCCTCAGCCATCCCAACCGTGACGTCCAGCCCCGCCTCGCGCAGAAAGCGGATCCCTCGGCCGTCCACCCGCGGATCGGGATCGGACACGGCGAGCACCGCGCGGGAGAAGCCAGCCGCGGCCACGAGCGGGGCGCAGGGAGCCGTGCGGCCGTGGTGGACACACGGCTCGAGGCTGCAGACCAGCGTCGCTCCGCGCAGGTCCACGTTCCGCGCGGCGGCCGCTGCGATCAGGGCCTGCTCGGCATGCGGCAGGCCGGGCTCCAGGTGGAAGCCCTCTGCGAGCACGCGGCCCGTTCGCGGGTCGATCGCAACCGCTCCGACCATCGGATTGGGAGACGTGCGGCCTCCGGCGCGTGCGGCGAGCGCGAGCGCGCGCCCCATCCCCTGCTCGAGGGTCGCCCCGCTTGCGGCCGGGGGGCCTTTCCCCGCTGCGTTCCCGGCCCGCGCCCCTTCGCCGGGAGGGGTGGCCGTGATCGGCCTCACGCCGCCATGAGCAGCCGCGCGCGCCCCCGGCCTGGGAGCGCGCGGCCCACCGGGAGCGCCTCGGAGCCGTGCTCGCGGAGAAGGCCAATGGCATGCTGCACCCGGTCCCGGCCGACGAAGGCCAGCAGGCCCATGCCCATGTTGAAGACGCGGTACATCTCGCGCGGCGGCACCCTTCCCTGCCGGGCCAGGAAGCGGAACACGGCTGGCGGGTCCCACGCCGAGGCATCGATCTCGCAGTCCACGTCCGCGGGAAGCACCCGCGGGACGTTCCCCTCGAAGCCGCCACCGGTCACGTGCACCATCCCGTGCACGAGATCGGCCTCCAGCAACGGCTCCAGCGCCGCAAGGTAGCTGCGGTGCACTGCGAGGAGCTCGTCGGCGACCGATCGACCGCATCCCGGCAGCTCGTCGTCGGGCCCGAGGCCAGCGTCCTCGAACACGATGCGCCGGGCGAGGCTGTACCCGTTCGTGTGCAGCCCCGAGGAGGGCAGTCCCAGCGCCACGTCGCCGGGCCGGATGGCACTCCCGTCCAGGAGCCGCGGCCGCTCGACCGCGCCCACGACGAACCCCGCCAGGTCGTACCGCTCGCCCTCGTACAAGCCCGGCATCTCGGCCGTCTCTCCGCCGAGCAGGGCGCAGCCGTTGGCGAGGCACCCGCGCGCGAAGCCGGAGACGATCTCCGTGATCCGCTCCGGAACGAGCCGGCCGCAGCCGATGTAGTCCAGGAAGAAGAGCGGCCTCGCTCCCTTAACGAGGATGTCGTTGACGCAGTGGTTCACGAGGTCCTCGCCCACGCTGTCGTGGCGGCCGACGCGCACGGCCACCTCCAGCTTGGTGCCGACGCCGTCAGCGGAGGCGACGAGCACGGTCTCCCCGCCGCGTGTCCTCGCCGAGACGTCGAACCCACCGCCGAACCCGCCGAAGCCGCCCACCACCTCGGGCGTGAAGGTGCGCGTGACGAGATCGCGCATCCCGCGCGTTGCGCGCTCCGCCCGCTCGAGGCTGACGCCAGCCGCGGCGTAGCGTTCCCCGTCAGGCACCGGCGACCGCCTCCCGCGGGAGGCCCGGGCCGGGATCCTCGACGCGCATCAGGCGCAGGAACAGCTCGAAGCGCTCCTCCACTTCCCAGAGTGCGAGCGTCGTGAGACGCTCGACGCCGAACGCCTCCACGCAGAAGGAGCCGAGCACGCAGCCGTACACGACCGCTCGGCGGTACTCAACGGGCGTGAGATTCTCGCAGCGCGCGAGGTGTCCCAGCAGCCCGCCGGCGAAGGCGTCCCCGGCCCCGGTGGGGTCAACGATCGTTTCCAGCGGCAGTCCCGGAGCCACGAAAATCCCGTCCGGCGCAAACAGCAGCGCCCCGTGCTCCCCCTTCTTGATCACGAGATGCGCGGGCCCGAGCCGCCGGATCGCCACCGCGGCGCGAAACAGGTTCGGCGTGTCGGTGAACTGCCGTGCCTCCTCATCGTTCACGATCAGCACGTTCACCTGGGCCAGCAGGCGCTCGAGGTCGGCCCGCTGATTGCGGATCCAGTAGTTCATCGTGTCACACGCTCGCAGCTCGGCGCCGGGCACCCGCTCGAGGACGTCCATCTGCAGGAGCGGGTCGATGTTGCCCAGGAAGAGCAGGCGGCTGTCGAGGAAGTCGGGCGGGATCTCCGGCCGGAACGACTCGAAGACGTTCAGCTGTGTGTCGAGGGTGTCGCGCGTGTTCAGGTCGTAGCCGTATCGGCCGGACCAGCGGAACGTCCGTCCAGCCGCGCGCTCGAGGCCGCGCAGATCGATGCCGCGCTGGCGCAGCAGCTCCACGTCGCCCTCCTGGAAGTCCTGCCCGACCACCCCGACCAGCCGCACGCGGGTGAAGAGGCTCGCGGCCATGGAGAAGTACACCGCCGACCCGCCGAGCGCGTTCTCCGAGACGCCGAACGGCGTCTCGACCGAGTCGTAGGCGATGGAGCCAACCGCGAGGATGCTCACCGCTACATGGCCTCCGGGGCGGAGATCCCGAGCAGCCCCAGGCCGCGCCGCACCGCGATCTGGACACCTCTGGCGAGTGCCAGCCTGGCGCGCATGAGCTCCACGTCCTCGCCAAGAATACGCACTTCGTGGTACCAGATGTGGAACTCCTTGGCGAGACGCTCGAGGAATCCAGCCACGCGATGCGGCTCCCGCGCCACCGCGGCTTCGCGCACCAGGTCGGGAAACTCGGCCAGCAGCTTCAGCAGGTCGCCCTCGCGCGGGAGGATCAGGCGTTCCAGGTTTGCGCCGGCCAGGCGTCCCGGCTCGGTGTCGCGCGCGTCGTGGGCGCCTGCGGCCAGCAGCCGCGTGAACACGCTCTGCGAGCGCGCGTGGGCGTACTGGACGTAGTAGACGGGGTTCTCGTCCGACTGCGCACGCGCCACGTCCAGGTCGAAGTTCAGGTGCGTGTCGGCACGGCGCATGAGCAGGAAGTAGCGCGCGACGGCTGCCCCCACCTCCTGCACGAGCTCGCGCAGGGTCACGAAGCGCGCCTTGCGCGTGGAGAGCTTCACGGCCTCCCCGCCCTCCAGCAGGGTCACAGCCTGATAGACGATGCAGTGCAGCCAGTCCGGCTCGTAGCCCAGAGCGGCCATGGCGGCCTGCATGCGCGGGACGTAGCCGTGGTGGTCGGCGCCCCAGACGTTCACGGCGCGCGCGAACCCGCGCTCGTGCTTGTCCATGTGGTAGGCGACGTCGGGGAGGAAGTACGTCGGGTGCCCGCTCGACTTGACGAGAACCCGGTCGTCCGAGTCGCCGTAGGCGGAGGAACGGAACCAGACGGCGCCCTGGCTCTCGTAGACCGCGCCGCGGTCGCGAAGGCGCTCCAGCGCTCGTTCCACGAGCCCTTCCTGGTAGAGGCAGGACTCGTTAAACCAGCTGTCGAAGCGCACGCCGAAGACCTCCAGATCCGCGCGGATCGACTCCACCATGACCGCAGCCGCACGTGCCTGGAAGAACGGCAGCGACGCCGCGGGGTCGCTGGCATCGATGAGGCCGTCTCCGAGCTCGGCCCGCAGCTCCTCCGCGATCCGCACGAGGTACTCGCCCTCGTACCCGCCTTCCGGGAAGGAAGTGGAGGGATCCAGGAGCTGCGAGTAGCGCGCCTGGAGCGAGCGCCCGAGCGTCTCCATCTGGTTGCCGGCGTCGTTGAAGTAGTACTCGCGCGTGACGCTCCATCCCGCCGCCTCCAGCAGGCTCGCCACGGCGTCTCCCAGGGCGGCGTTGCGGCCGTGGCCGATGTGCAGCGGGCCGGTGGGGTTCGACGAGACGAACTCCACGATGACCGAGGATCCACGGCCGGCGTCCGAGCGCAGATAGGCATCCGGGTCGAGCAACAGCTTGCGCAGGGCGGAGGCGTAGACGTCCGGCCGCAGGCGGAAGTTCACGAAGCCTGGCCCGGCGACCTCCACCGAATCCACCAGCCCGGGCTCGGGCTGCCAAGCGCGTGCCAGCTCCTCGGCGATCGCGCGCGGTGCCCGCCGGAGCGGCTTCGCGAGCGCGAGCGCCACGTTGCTCGACCAGTCGCCGTGCGCCGGGTCGCGCGGCCGCTCCACGGCCAGCTCCCCGGGGGCGGGCCAGCCGAGCTCGTCGAGACGCTCGAGGATGCGAGCCCGCAGACGCTCCTCCACGCTACTCGCCGGCCTCCCGGGGATCCCTGCCGGACTTCCGTTCGGCAGCCGGCTTGGCACCGCTCCCGCCCGCGTCGGGCTTCCCGCCGCTGTCGGGCTTGGCACCGCTCCCGCTCGCGTCGGACTTCCCTCCGCTCCTGGCGGCGGCCCCCGCGGAGCTCTCGCCTTGGCCTCCCGCCTTCCCTTTCGCGTCCTTGGCGCCGCCCGCGGGACCCTCCGCAGCGGACGATTCGGCGGGCTTCGCGCCTGCGGCGGGGGCAACGCCGGAGCCGGCCGAACTCTTGTCGGCACTTCCCGTCGCAGCTTCGCCCGTGCTCTCGGACTTGGCCGCGCGCTTGTAGCTCTCGCTGCGGTAGTCCGTCGAGTAGAAGCCGGTCCCCTTGAGGAGGAAGCCACCTCCGCCCGTGATCAGGCGCCGCGCCTCCGTGCCGCAGTTCGGGCAGGCGGCGGCCACGGGATCGGTGATCTTCTGTACCCGCTCGAACTCGGTGGCGCACTGAGGGCAGAGGTAATCGTACGTCGGCATGCGTGTCTCTCTCGGTTCGAGTGGATTGCGGCTCCGGAACTCCTCAGGCCGGCCGATGCTCGCCAGCCACGGCCCGGAAGGCGTCCGAGATCTCTCCCACAGTGGCACCGGCGCGGCACGCCTCCTTGATCGACGGAAACAGGCTGCCCGTGCGGCGCACCGCCGCCCCCAGCGCCCCGAGGGCCGTGGCGACCGCGTCGGCATTCCGGGTTTCGCGGTGCACGGCCACGGCCTCGCGCTGCCGGCG
>JACCXV010000176.1 GCA_013696835.1 Gemmatimonadota bacterium
CTCCGGGGCGGAAACCGCCGCGGGCCCGCTGGCTCGGGTCGAGTTCTGGCGCGCCGGCAGGCTCGAGACCGCGCACCGCGTCTCGGTGGTCGTCTGCGACACGGAAGGTCGCCTGCAGGCCCACGCCGGAGATGCGGGGCTGCGCACGTTCTGGCGCTCCGCGGCGAAGCCCTTTCAGCTTCTGCCGTTCGTCGTGGCGGGCGGCCCCGCCGCGTACGGCCTGGGGCCCCGTGAGCTCGCGGTGATGGCCGCGTCCCACAACGGCGAAGAACCGCACCGCGCAGCCGCGGGCGCGATTCTCGCGGCCGCCGGGTTCCGCGAGGCGGATCTGCTCTGCGGCGCTCACGCGCCGCTCGAGGAGCATGGCTGGCGCGAGCTCGCAGCCGCGGCCGGCCCGCCCTCACCGCTCTGGAACAACTGCTCCGGGAAGCACGCCGGCATGCTGGCCCATTGCCGGCTGCGCGGCTGGCCGGCCTTCGATTACCGCTCCCCCGCGCACCCGCTTCAGCGCGAGATCGTTCAGGCGGTGGAGCGCGCCGCGGGCGAGATGCCCGCCGCAGGACCGGGGATCGACGGTTGCGGCGTGCCCGTCTTCCATCTGTCTCTGACCGGCATGGCGACGGCGTACGCGCGCCTCGGAGGGGGGAACGCACTGCCGGAGGAATGGCAGGAAGCGTCAGGTTCGATCGTGCGCGCCATGGTTGAGGAGCCGTTCTACCTCGCCGGGACGGGTCGGCTCTGCACGACGCTGCCCGCGCTGGCGGGAGAGCGGGTGGTGGCGAAGGTGGGGGCGGGCGGGATCTTCTGCGCCACCCTCCGGGGCCGGGGCTGGGGACTGGCTCTGAAGGTGGAGGATGGATCGTCCACCGCCGCTGCGGTGGCGCTGCTCGAGGCGCTAAGACAGCTCGACGTCCTCTCGCACTCCGAGGTCGAGTCACTCACGCGCTTCCCTGGCGGCAGGATCCGCAACCATGCGGGGACGCCCGTGGGCCGCGTCGAGGTCCGCTTCTCGCTCGCTTGAAGCGCCCTCGGCATGCCGCCTATTGTTCGGGGATGCCCTCGGTCTCTCGCGAGCCCTCTCAGCCTTCTCAGCCGTCTCGGCCGCGCGCCGGCGACGGCTCTCCCCGCGTCCGCGCCTGCCAGCCGGTGCCCAGCTCCGGAGGTCGGCGTGTGGCCGGCGACGAATCGGAGGAGATGCCCGAGCGCGAGGACCTGCGGAGGCTCGCCGCGCTCGCAGCCGCCGTGGCGGCCGGCGACGATGCGGAGGTCACGAGCCTCGGCATGCGGCTGGCCGGGCGCGTCCCGCGTCGCAGCGCGGAGGAAGCCGTGCTGCAGACATATCTGTTCGCCGGCTTCCCCGCGGCGATCAACGGGTTCATGGCACTCGAGCTGGGCTGGGCGAGGGGGGGCGACGCCGGTCACGGTCAACCGCCCGCAGAGCGGGACGGTGACGCCTGGCAGGGCAGGCAGGAGCCGGCGTCGAGCGCAGCCTGCTGTCTGGACGATTGGCGCGCGCGCGGCGAAGAGCTCTGCCGGCGGGTGTACGGGCCAGACTACGAGCGGCTCCGCCGGCGCATGCACGCGCTGAACCCCGCCCTCGACGAGCGCATGATCGTGGAGGGCTACGGGAGGACGCTGTCGCGACCGGGGATCCCGGCGTCCGCGCGAGAGCTGTGCGCCGTCGCCGCGCTGGCCGCGCGCGGGGCGGAGCGCCAGCTCGCCGCGCACCTCGCCGGAGCGAGGCGCCTCGGCGTGGACGAGAGCCTCCTGCGAGAGGTCGCACGCGAGTCCGTCGAGCGCTACGCCCCCGAGCGGATGCAGGCGCGCCTGCTGGCGCTCCTCGCCCCCGGCCCCGCGGCCGGCGGAGACGGGCCGCCGGCGTGAGCGACGCCTTCCACGAGCTGCGGGTCCGGGTCCGCTACGCGGAGACCGATCAGATGGGCGTGGTGTACCACGCCCATTACCTGGTGTGGATGGAGGTCGGCCGGACCGAGCTCCTGCGCGCGCTGGGCCACCCGTACGCGGAGATCGAGCGTGCCGGCCTGCTGTTCGCCGTCTTGGACGTGCGCTGCCGCTTCGCAGGCTCGGCGCGTTACGGCGACACGGTGCGGGTTCGGACACGCATCGACGAGGTGCGCAGCCGCGACGTCACTTTCGGCTACGAGATCGTTGCGGAGGGCGGCGCGCCGATCGCGACATCGAGCGTGCGCGTCCTCGCGCTGGACGGGGGGCGGCGACCGCGGCGCATTCCGGCTCCGCTGCTCGCCGACCTGCGCACCGGCGCGGGCCGAGTCTCACGGCAGCCGCTCGGCGAAGCCATGCTCGCCTGACTTTCGCAAGACCTGCACAGGGGACGCGGAACGAAACGAGGGGACGCGGAACGAAACGTGAGAGCTCACACATGACGCGCACGAACGCGATCGCCCGCCCCGCGCGCGAGCGTGGGAGGCTGCAGCTGCTCGCGGCCGCCGTCGTGGTTGGACTCGCTGCTGCCCCAGCCCCCGCGGCGGCGCAGATCGTGCCGTTCGGCAAGAACAAGATCCAGTACGAGCGCTTCGACTGGCACGTGCTCGCCGGCGATCACGTGGACCTGTACTTCTACCCCGAGGAGGCCGAGCTCGCGCAGGTCGCCCTGCGCGAGGCCGAGCGCGCCTACGCCGAGCTGGAGGTGAAGTTCGACTACCACCCGCCGGACCGGATCCCGCTCATCATCTACAGCTCGCACCAGCACTTCGAGCAGACCAACGTCCTGCCAGGCTTCATCCCCGAAGGGGTTGCCGGCTTCACGGAGTTCCTGAAGGGCAGAGTGGCGATCCCGTTCAACGGCTCGTACCACGACTTCCGGCGGGTCATCCAGCACGAGCTCGTGCACGTCTTTCAGCTGCGGAAGGTGCTGCACGAGCGGGAGCTGCACCCGCGCGGCGGATTCCCCTCGTTGCCGCAGTGGTTCACGGAGGGCCTGGCGGAGCATTGGTCCGGCGACTGGTCACCCGAAGGCGACCTGTTCGTCGGCGACTTCGTGCTCAACGGGAATCTCCCGCCGATCGAGCGGCTCGCCGTCTACAACGGGACGTTCGCCGTCTACAAGCTCGGGCAGTCCGTGCACGGCTACCTGGCGCGGACCTATGGCGACGAGCGCATGATCCTGTTCCTCGAGAGCCTCTGGAAGTACGAGAGCCTCGACGCAGCCTTCACGGCGGTCTACGGGGCCACCCTCGAGGAGCTGGACGCCCGCTGGCGGTACGACCTGGAGCGCAGGTACTTCCCGCGGGTCGCGGCCGCCCGACCCATCGAGGTCGCGGCGCGCAAGATCGTGACCGAGAGCCGCGCCAACTTCCGCCCGACGGTCGTGCCGCGGCCGGACAGCCTGCCGCGCCAATTCTGCTTCGTGTCGCCGCGGACCGGCTTCACGAACGTGTACTGCGCGGACCTGGACGGACGGGACGCGAACGTCGAGACCGTGCTCGAGACCGAGCGGTCGCCCGAGTTCGAGTCGATCCACGGGTTCAGCTCAAGCCTTGACGCGAACGCGCGCGGCGAGCTCGCGTTCGTCTCGAAGTTCGGCCAGAGCGACGCGCTGTTCGTGCTCGACCTGGAGACGCGCGAGGTGCGGCTCAAGCGCCGCTTCGACGACCTCGTCGCCCTCTCCAGCCCCAGCTGGGCGCCCGACGGAGACGCGCTCGCCTTCGTCGGGCTGTCCCGGGCCGGCTTCTCCGACCTCTACGTCTACCATCGCGCCGCCGACCGGCTGGAGCCGCTGACCGGGGACCGCTTCCTCGAAGAGGCGCCCGCGTGGTCGCCCGACGGCTCGTGGATCGCCTACGCGTCCGACAGCGTGGCGGGCGGCGACCGCGGATCTCGGAACCTGTTCGCGCGCCACGTGGGCACGGGCGCCGTTCGACAGCTGACGTCCGGGCGGTGGCGCGACGAGGATCCACGCTGGGCTCCCGACGGCGGCCGTGTGGTCTTCACCTCGGATCGCAGCGGGATCCTGAACCTCTATGCCGTGGACCTGAACGGGGCCGGCCGGCGTCTCACGAACTTCACCGGGGGCGTGCTGGACGGCGAGCCGTTTCGCTTCCGCGACGGCGACGGCGTGGAGAAGGACGCCGTGCTGTTCGCGGGCTACGAAGGCTCGGCCTTCCAGATCTACCGCATGACGCTGCCGGACGACCTCGCCGCCGCCGACGGAGCTCCCCCCACCGCGGGCGAAACGACCGGTCCGGTATCGGCCGAGGCTGCCGCGGGGGTGGCGCGACCGTCTTCCGCGGCGGCGGGGGCAGCCGGCGCGGACAGCTCCGCCCCGACCTGGGGGATCGCCGATACCACCGCGGTGCCAGAGCGCATCTCGCTGCCGGCGCAGATCCCTGCGGTCGACTGGAGCTGGCACAGCTTCCTGCCTGATTCGGGAGCTGCCGTGGCGTCCGTCCCCTACCGCCGGCGGTACAGCCTGGACCTGGCGCAGGGAGGGGGCGGCCTCGGCGGCGGGACGCACACGGAGGCGGCGCAGGCGCTCTTCAGCGACGTGCTCGGAGACAACCTGTTCCTCGTGCAGGTATTCAGCACGGCGCAGGATGGAGGGGACCTGCTGGACTCGTTCGGCGGCGAGGTCACGTACCTGAACCTCAAGCAGCGGCTCAACTGGGGCGCCACAGGCTATCGGCTGAAGGCCAACTACAGCACGATCGGCACGCTCAATTCGCCGCCCGAGCTGTTCCGGCTGCACCGCTACGGCGCCGGTGGGCTCGTCAGCTATCCGTTCTCGAAGTTCCGGCGGATGGAGGCCCGTCTGAACCTCGAGCAGAACGACATCGAGGGCTTCGGGCGCTCCTTCGAGGGTGGGCGCGTGGACCGCGAGGGTCTGGTGAGCGTCGCGAGCGCGGCGTACATCCGGGACAACACCCTCTGGCTGCCGACGGGACCCATCGACGGCGAGCGCTTCAACGTCACGCTCGGCGGCACCGCGAACGTCTCCGATGCGGCGGCTGAGAGCTTCTTCGGCATCCTGGACTACCGCCGCTACATCCGGCTGGGCCAGGAGAGCGCGTATGCAGTTCGGGGGCAGTTCCTCTACTCTGACGGTCTGATCCCGACGCGCATCGTGCTCGGCGGCTCGGGCAGCCTGCGCGGCTATCCGCGCTACGGCCTGCGCGGGTCCCGCTACGCGCTCGTCAATCAGGAGCTTCGCTTTCCGCTGCTCTCGGGGGTGGCGCTGGGCGGGCTGCCCCTGCTCGGCAACCTGATTTTCCCCGGCGTCCAGGGTGCGGTATTCCTCGATGTCGGAAACGCCTGGGAGGAGGTGGAGCAGGAGCGATTCGGGCTGCCCGGCGTGCTGGGGAGCTATGGAGCCGGGCTGCGCATGAGCCTCGGGGGTCCGCTGGTCCTGCGGCTCGACTTCTCGCGGATCTTCGAGATCGATGACGAGCGTGACCTGCGCGTCTTCCGCTTCGATCGCAACCGCGTGGACTTCTTCTTCGGCTTCAACTACTGAGCCCCTCCTCCGGCTCCGAGGGCCAGCATCTCGCCGCGCTCGGTTATGGCCAGCAGGCCGTCGCCCTGCCAGCGCGGCACGGCGCTTCCCGAGCCGGCGTGCGTGCGCGTGAGGACGCGCCCGTCCGCCGCGTCGAGCGTCCACACGTCACCGGCCAGGTCGCCGACCGCGACGCGCGATTCGTCGTGCGAGAGCACGGGCGCCGCGGCGAGGGGGGCGGGAAGCGCCCGCTGCCACTGCCGCTCGCCGGAGGGAACGGCGAACGCCCTGAGCACGCGGTCGGTTCCGCCGGCGATGAGGCGCGTGCGTCCGAAGACGGGGGGATGGACGAGCGGAGCGGTCTCGAAGTCGATCGGCAGAAGCGTGAGGTCGGGGTGGAAGCCACGTACGCGGCCCGTGTGGTAGGCGAGGAGGAAACCGGCAGCCTCGCCGGCCGGGGCCATGGCCGGCGAGGCCGAGCCACGCAGGTCGAGCGAGCCCAGGCGCCTTCCCGAACGCGCGTCCAGCCGGTAGATGGTGCCTCCGGCTGCCAGGATGACGAGGTCGTCGCCGAGGAGCAGGGCGCCCCCGGGAAAGACGCCCTCGAGCCGGGTTTCCCACGCCTCGGCGCCTGAGCCGAGCTCCAGCGCGCTCACGCGGCCGTTGAGCGAGATGAAGATCGCCCGCCCCGCGGACAGGAGCGGCGGCTGGACGAGGTCTCCCACCCTGCGCTCCCAGAGGGTATCGCCGGTGCGCGGGTTCAGACCGAACGCGCGCGCCTCGGGGTGCGGAGCGGAGACGATCAGCACTCCCTCGGCGAGCGCCGGCGAGGCCTGAAAGCCCTGCGCAAGCTGCCGGGACCACAGCTCACCACCGTCGCCGGCCCGCAGGGCCTTGACGTCGTGACGGGCCGTGGCCACGTAGACACGCTCCTCGCTCACCAGCGGAGCTGCGGTGGCGCCGCGGCTGATCCCGGCGCGCCAGCGCACGGGAAGCGACGGGGCGGTGAGAGAGTCCGCGGGTGATGCGCCGCTTGGGTCGGTGGGAGAGGGAGAGTCCTGCGCGCCTGCCGGAGCCTCGCGTGCGGAGAGCAGGCCGGCCGCGGCCAGGGCCAGCAGGGTCGAGCGAACGTGGAAAGGCACGGATCAACCTAGAGTCGCGGTCGGGTTGCGGCAACGCGCGGGGCCGCGGCCGACCAAAGGAGCAATCATGGAGCACGAGACGACGAAGGGGGAGGAGGGGCCCGGAGGCGCCGTGCTCGCGAGAGAAGCAGCCTCAGGCACGGCCCCAGGCGCTTCCGGCGATGGGACGACCCTCGCGCCCGTGCGTGTGCGGGATCTGCCAGCCGAGGTG
>JACCXV010000194.1 GCA_013696835.1 Gemmatimonadota bacterium
ACCGGGAGCCCCGCGAGATCCCCGGCGCCGGATTGTTCCGCACCACCCCTCCCCTCACGTACTACCGGGCACGCCGTCTTCGGGTAGCCCGTCTCGCCGACCTGGCTTCGATCCTCGAGCGCTACGCTCTGCCCGGTGACCCACCCGCGCCCGACGCAACCCTGCGCCTCCACGTGCTGCTGCGCACCCCTTCCGCGCGGGAGCGGGACCTCGTACTGCGTCGCACGCGCGCGGCCGTCGAGATCCGCGTTGCCGACGCGGCCCTTCTCGCAAGCGGCGACGCCCCAGGCTTCGGCAGCCTGATCGAGGAACTGTCCTCGTTCCCGCCGGACGGCGTGGAGCTCGCTCGCCTTCTGCGGCGAGCCCTGCTCCCGCCCCGGCCCGCGGCGTGGCGCCTGCGCACGCGCGTGCTGCCGCTCGACCGGCCGCTCGTGATGGGCATCGTGAACGTGACGCCCGACTCCTTCTCCGACGGCGGGCGCTACGTCGAAGTGGATGAGGCGCTGCGGCACGGGCGGGACCTGGTGAGCGCCGGAGCCGACCTGCTGGACGTCGGGGGCGAGTCGACGCGTCCGGGAGCCGGCCGGGTGGATCCCGCCGAAGAGGAGCGGCGCGTGGTGCCGGTGGTGGCCGGCCTGGCCGAGCTCGAGGTCCCCGTGGCCGTGGACACGACCCGGGCCTCCGTCGCACGCGCGGCTCTCGCCGCCGGGGCGGAGGTCGTGAACGACGTGAGCGCGCTACGGTTCGACCCCGGCCTGGCTGCCGTGACGGCGGACACCGGGGCCGGAGTCGTCCTGATGCACATGCAAGGCACGCCGGAGACCATGCATCGTGCGCCGTCCTACCGCGACGTCGCCGGGGAAGTGCTCGAGTTCCTGGGCGAGGCGCTCGACCGCGCGACGGCGGCGGGGATCGACGCCGAGCGCTGTGCCGTGGACCCCGGCATCGGGTTCGGCAAGCGGCCGATGGACAACGAGGAGCTGCTCTACCGCCTGGAGGAGCTGCGCGGCCTCGGGAGACCTCTGCTCGTAGGGCCGTCGCGCAAGGGCTTCCTCGACCCGGCGCGTCGTGTGTCTCCGGACGAGCGGCTGCCGGAGACGATCGCCGCCGCCTGCCTTGCGGCAGGGGGGGGCGCGCATATCTTGCGGGTTCACGACGTGGGGGAGTGCAGCCGCGCCCTCGAGGTCGTCCGCCGGGTCGTCGAGGCCGGCGCCGGCCATGCGCCTGCACCGGCAGTCTGACGCCGTTCTCCCTGTCGGAGCGCCGATGCTCTCGTACCTCCTCCGCATGTCCTTCCTGCGGCCGTCGCTGCTGGACCTGGTCGACATCGCGGCGGTCGCGTTCCTGGTCTACCAGATCTTCATGCTCATTCGCGGCACGCGCGCGGTGCAGATGCTGATGGGCTTCCTGATCCTCATGCTCGGGGCGAGCCTCGCCCAGCTCCTGAGCCTCTCGGCCCTCAACCGCATGCTCACCGCGCTGCAGGCGGTGTGGCTGGTTGCGATCGTGCTCGTGTTCCAGCCCGAGCTCCGCACGGCGCTCGCGCGGCTCGGGCGCAATCGATACCTGCGATTCTTCGTGAAGCCGGAGCGGAGCCCCGTGCTGGAGGAGATCGTCGTCGCCGCGCGCGAGCTCTCCAAGGCCCGCGTGGGTGCGCTCCTGGCACTGCAGCGCGAGAACAGCCTCGAGGAGTACGTTGACACCGGGACGCGGATCGGAGCACGCGCGACCGCCGACCTGCTGCGGACGATCTTCACGCCGTACTCGCCGCTGCACGACGGCGCGGCCATTCTCGAAGGGCAGCGCGTGGTGGCGGCCTCGTGCATCCTGCCGCTGCCGCGCGAATTCCCCGCGCACAGCGATCTGGGCACTCGCCACCGCGCGGCCGTGGGCCTCACCGAGGAGACAGACGCGGTGGTCGTGGTGGTCTCGGAGGAGACGGGGACCATCTCGCTCGCTGTGGGTGGCGAGCTGGAGACGGGCTTCACCTCCGACACGCTGCGCGAGCGTCTCCAGGGCCTCATGAGCGCTCCCGCAGCCTCGCCGGCCTCGGCGCCCGAACCCGAACCCGTGCTGGAGCGAGTCCCCCGTGGCTGAACGAAGCGCCATCGCGTACCCCGCCGCACCTCCCGCTTCATCCACCGCCGACGCGGCGGCGCAGAGCCGACCAGCAAGGCGGTTCACCGGCGGGCCCTTCGGCGGCGGGCCGGGCCGAGCGCCGGCCGCGACGCGGCGGCTGCTCGGGGGGTCTACGTTCGCGCTG
>JACCXV010000203.1 GCA_013696835.1 Gemmatimonadota bacterium
AGCTTGCAAGGAGTGGGTCTCCCGCAACGGCGAGAGCGTTCGATGCAGGCGCCGCCCCACTCGCCCCCATCTTCCGCTGCTACAGGCTCGCAGCGTGCACCGCTCACCGCGGCTCCGATGGTCTTCACGACGGCCCCTCCCCGGGCCGCGATCCTCTCCCGCAGGTACTCGAAGTGCCGGTTCACGCGACCGAAGGCTGGCGCGTCGCCCACCCCCTCGTAGAGCGACGTGGAATCCTTCAGGTCCGTGAAGAGCAACGCCACGCTGCTCACTCCCACCTCCTGGCCTGGGGCGAGCACCTCGGAACTGAAGAGATCGCGGAACTCCTGCAGCGTCGTGACCTCCGCGGCCGTCGTGGCATCGGGGTCCCACGCCTCGCGCTCCAGCATGGCAACCAGCGGCTCCCGCCCGGCGTTCGTGATCCGGAGCACGCTCCCGGGCGCGAACGAGAGTGGTTCCGCACCGCTGGAGCCCAGCCGCCCGCCTGCAGGAATGGCCTCCGCGTCGTAAGCCGACACGCCGCCGTCTGACGTTGAGGGCGTCTCGTCGGGAATCCACGTGCCATCGCGATGGACCACGCCGAGGTGCGATCGCGTGGAGGAGCCGGCGCCCTGCGGGACCAGCGGCAACATGCCCATGCCGCCCGCGCACCTGAGCGAGAGCGGCTCGGCTCCCGCGAGGACCACGGTGCCACTCCCGCCGGGTTGAAGCACGAGCTGGGCCACGATGTGGGGTCTGCCGAGGGGGGAGCCGAGACAGTAGATGGCGTCCCGCGCGGCACGGATCGCCGGATGCACGGAGAATCGCAGTTCCACCCGGCGGTCGAAATCGGTCTCGTAGTCTATCCCGCAGGCCTCGCAGTGGAAGCGCGGCGGGATCTCGGTCAGGGAAGCCGTCTCTCCCTTGGGGACGCGGCACGCCGGGCACATGAGCTCCCAGCGCAGCTCGAAGAGCCCGTCGCGCGTGGCGTGCAGGAAGAGCTTCAGCACCTCGAACCGATCCACTCCCCACGACCGAGCCAGCGCGTAGGGGCGCACTCGCAAGACCTGCTCGTCGGAACCTTCCAGGAGGCGCTGCCGGAGAAGCGGCAGGAGCGATGGATCGAGCGCCGCCCGCGAAAGCCGCTCGAGTGCGCGTTCCAATCGCGTCTCGTCGATGCGGACGGAACCACGGTTCGAGAGGACCGGCTCGGCGCTTCCGGCCCGCTGCCGCGCGGCGTAGCCGTCGCAGTAGGCAAGGATGCTCTCGACCGCGGCCGAACCGAAGCGGGGGGCCAGCAGGCGGCCGAGGATGCCGCGCGGCGCGAGCTCGAAGCTGATGGTGATCCGGACGCCGCCCCCGGCCAGGGGCAGGATCTCGGCCGCGATCTCCACCTCCTCGAGGGGACCGCGCTCGAACACGCGCCGCACTGACCAGTGACGCTCGTGGAGCCACTCGAAGGGATGTTCCTGCCACGCGAGCTGCACCGGCCCCAGGAGGTGCGCCCTGGCGCGGCGCGTGAAGCCGCCCTCCGCCGCGGATGCGGCCAGCGTCACCGGCCGAAGTCCCAGCGCCCGGTTCATGTGGTCGGTATCCGCGAGGAGCCGCCACGCCTCCGCCACCGTGATTGCGTAGTCGCGGCTTCCTGCGTAGCGGAGTCGCCCGCGCGTACCTACGGGGTGGCCGGGTGCAGCGGTGGTTGGCGCGCGGAGATTCACCTGAGATCCTGCACCCGTGGACCGAGCGTCTCGTCGTGGAGCTCGGTGACCGCGTGCTCGGGGACCGTGCGCCCGGCTCGGGCGCGGCGTACGAGCGCTCGACCGAGGAACGCCAGAGCCCGCGCAGGGCTGCGGATAGGCGCACGGCAAGAAGCCTTCCTCCCACGCCGGCTGACAACGGGGCAGGAGGAGGAGGCTGGGGCGCGAGCACGGTTGGATCCTTCGCTGGTCGTCCCGCCCGTCCTCGTTTACAACCCGCCCTCATCGGATTTACGTTTCAAGGCTATGACACGCAAGCAGTTCCTGAAGCAGCTGGAGCCCCATGCCGAGCGCCTGGACATGGCCCTCGTGGATCGCGCGTTCGAGTTCAGCGAGCGTGCCCACCTCGGTCAGAAGCGGCTGTCCGGCGAGCCCTACGTATCGCACTGCGCCGAGGTCGCGCGCATCCTGGCGGACCTGCACCTGGACAGCACCACAGTCGTGGCGGGACTCGTTCACGACGTGCTGGAGGACACCGGCACGACCCAGCGCGACCTGCTGCAGGCGTTCGGTCCCGAGGTCGCCGAGATCGTGGACGGCGTGACCAAGATCGGCCACATCCCGTTCCGGTCCGTCGAGGAGCGGCAGGCGGAGAACTACCGCAAGCTCCTGCTCTCGATCGCCAAGGATCTCCGGATCCTGCTGATCAAGTTCGCCGACCGGCTGCACAACATGCGCACGCTGGACTATCTCCCGGACGAGAAGCGCCGCCGCATCGCGCTCGAGACGCGCGAGATCTACGCCCCGCTGGCGCACCGCTTCGGCATGGCGATGGTGAGGTGGGAGCTCGAGGACCTGGCGTTCAAGTTTCTCGAATCCGACGCGTACGGCGAGCTTGCCAAGAAGATCGCCCGCAAGCGCAAGGAGCGGGAGAGGCTGATCCATTCGGTGTCCGAGCCGCTCGGCGAGGCGCTCGCGGAAGCCGGCATCCGCGCGGAGATCGGCGGCCGCCCCAAGCATCTCTATTCGATCTACCGCAAGATGATCGTGCGCGACAAGCCGCTGGAGGAGATCTACGACCTGCTGGCGATCCGTGTGCTCACGGAGTCGGTGCGCGACTGCTACCACGCGCTGGGCATCACCCACACGCTGTGGACGCCGCTGCACGAGCGCTTCAAGGACTACATCGCGACGCCCAAGTCGAACATGTACCAGTCGCTCCACACGACCGTCTTCGGGCCCGAGGGGCACCTGTTCGAGATCCAGATCCGCACGGGGGAGATGCACCGCACGGCCGAGATCGGCGTGGCGGCGCACTGGAGGTACAAGGGCAGCTCCAACGAGAAGGGCGGCAGCAACGGCTCGGAGATCGACGAGAAGCTCTCGTGGTTCCGGCAGATGCTCGACTGGCAGAAGGACATGACCGACCCGCGGGAGTTCCTCGAGTACCTGAAGATCGATCTCTTCAAGGACGAGATCTTCGTCTTCACGCCGAAAGGCGACCTCATCCAGCTGCCGTCGAGTGCGACGCCCATCGACTTCGCCTTCATGGTGCACACGCAGGTCGGCCTGCACTGCTCCGGCGCCAAGGTGAACGGGCGCATCGTGCCGCTGCACAAGGAGCTGCGCAGCGGGGACACCGTCCAGATCCTCACCAGTCCCACCCAGCGCCCATCGCGCGACTGGGTGAACTTCGTGCGCACGTCCAAGGCGCGGCAGATCATCCGCCGCTGGGTGCGGGAGGAGGAGTTCAAGAACAGCCTGGCGCTGGGCAAGGAGCTGATCGAGAAGGAGCTGCGCCGCAACCGCGTGGGGAAGCCGGACCCGGAGGAGCTGCTCGCCGTCGCCCAGAAGCTGAAGCAGCCCTCGGTGGACGCGCTCCACGCCGCGGTCGGCGCGGGCGACGTCTCGCTCTCGCAGGTGTGGAACGAGCTCTTTCCCACGGAGGAGGAGGCCCGCCGGCGCCCCTCGTCGGCGTTCGAGCGCCTGGTCGACAAGGTGAAGGGCGCGCCCAGCGGGCTGAAGATCCAGGGCATCGACAACATGATGGTGCGCTACAGCCAGTGCTGTCAGCCGCTGCCCGGCGACCCCGTCATGGGCTACGTCACCCGCGGCCGGGGGGTATCCATCCATCGCACCGACTGCCCCAATCTGCTGTCGATCGCGGACCTCCCCGAGCGCCGCGTGGACATCATCTGGGAGAGCGACAAGGACCGCTCCTTCCTCGTGCGGCTCGTGGTGGCTGGAACGGACCGGCGGGGGCTGTTCGCCGACGTGGCCGGGGCGGTCTCCCGCACGTCCACGAACATCAAGAGCGGGGAGCTGACGGCGCTCGACCACGGCTTCGAGGGCACGTTCGTCGTCGAGGTCAGCGATCTCGGTCACCTGAACCGGGTGATCGCGGCGATGCGCCGCGTTGAGGGTGTGGTTGCCGTCGAGCGGAAGGAGTACCTCTCGAGCAACGAGCGCGGGATCGAGACCGTCGCGTAGCGCACGCGGCGACGCACGTGTTCGGGCACCCGTCCTGTGGCGCGGCAAGGCGGTCACGCCCGGCGCCGTTTATCTTGGGGGACCCCCTCCACCCGCGCCGCGCCCATGCCAACCTTCGAGCTGATCACCGACCTCACGCCAGCCGGCGACCAGCCGAGGGCCATCGAGCAGCTGGCCCGCGGGCTCGCGGACGGCGAGCGCTTTCAGACGCTGCTCGGCGTCACGGGCAGCGGCAAGACGCGCACGCTGGCGTCGGTCATCGCCGAATGGAAGCGACCGACGCTCGTTCTTTCGCACAACAAGACGCTCGCGGCGCAGCTCTACGGCGAGTTCAAGCAGTTCTTCCCGAACAACGCCGTCGAGTACTTCATCTCATACTACGACTACTACCAGCCCGAGGCCTACGTGCCAGCGTCGGACACGTACATCGAGAAGGACGCGACGATCAACGACGACATCGACCGGCTGCGGCTGCGCGCCACGTCGGCGCTGATCGAGCGCGAGGACGTGGTGGTGGTCGCCAGCGTGTCGGCGATCTACGGGCTCGGCGCCCCGCGCGAGTACCGCGAGCTGCTCGCCGTGGTGAACCGTGGAGAGACGCTCGGTCGCGACCGCTTCCTGCGGCGGCTGGTGGACATCCAGTACAGCCGCAACGATCTCGTCTTCGAGCGCGGGACGTTCCGGGTCCGCGGGGACGTGGTCGAGGTCTATCCCGCCTACGAGGAGCAGGGCGTGCGCGTGGAGTTCTTCGGCGACGAGGTCGAGCGCATCAGCAAGATCGACGTCCTGAACGGGACGCGGATCCAGGAGCTGGAGCGGGCGGCGATCTATCCGGCCAGGCACTTCGTGACCACGTTCCCGCAGCTTCGGGAGGCCGTGAAGCACATCGGCGAGGAGATGGCCGAGCGCGTGCGCATCCTGCGCGACCAGGGCAAGCTGCTCGAGGCGCACCGGCTCGAGACCCGCACGAACTTCGACACCGAGATGCTGCTGGAGATGGGCACGTGCGCCGGCATCGAGAACTACTCGCGGCACCTGGGCGGCCGCGAGCCGGGAGAGCGCCCCGCGTGCCTGCTGGACTATTTCCCGGACGACTGGCTGCTCGTGATAGACGAATCGCATGTGACCGTGCCGCAGGTCGGCGGGATGTTCGAGGGCGACCGCTCCCGCAAGCAGACGCTGGTTGACTTCGGCTTCCGGCTTCCCTCCGCGCTGGACAACCGGCCGCTGCGGTTCGACGAGTTCGAGGCGATGATGCCGCGCACGATCTTCGTGTCGGCCACGCCCGCCGAGTACGAGCTGCGCAAATCGGCCGGCGTGGTGGTCGAGCAGATCATCCGCCCCACGGGGTTGCTGGACCCGGAGGTCTTCGTGCGGCCGGTGAAGGGCCAGATCGACGATCTGCTGGAGGAGATCCGCCGCTGCGAGGAGATCGGCGACAAGGTGCTGGTCACCACCCTGACGAAGCGCATGGCGGAGGACCTGACCGACTACCTGCAGCGCGTGGACGTGCGCGTGCGCTACATGCATTCGGACATCGACGCCATCGAGCGCATCGGGATTCTGCGCGGGCTGCGGACCGGCGCCTTCGACGTGCTGGTGGGGATCAACCTGCTGCGGGAGGGTCTCGACCTGCCGGAGGTCTCGCTCGTGGCCGTGCTCGACGCCGACAAGGAAGGCTTCCTGCGGTCCGCGCGCTCCCTCATCCAGACTGCCGGCAGGGCCGCGCGCAACGAACGCGGGCACGTCGTGCTCTACGCCGACCGGGTGACCGACTCCATGCGCGCGATGCTCGACGAGACGCTGCGCCGCCGCGCCCTGCAGATCGCCCACAACGCGGCGCACGGCATTCGACCGACGACGATCCGCAAGTCGCGCGAGGAGGTGCTGCGCTCGACCACCGTCGCCGACAGTCGCGCCGGCGAGCGCATCCGCGAGCGCCGCCTGGAGTACGGATCCGAGACCGATCTCGAGACGCTGGCGGCCACGCTCGAGCGCGAGATGAAGGCCGCCGCGAGCCGGCTGGACTTCGAAGCGGCCGCGCTCAAGCGCGACGAGCTTCTCGAGGTGCGTGCCGCGCTCGGCCAAAGAGCCGCAGGACGCTCGGCCGCGGCGCGCCGGAAGCCACCTCAACCGGCCGGCCCGCGTGTCGGCCCCTGAAGCGGAAGGGCTCCGAGCCAGCCTCGAGCGCCTGGTGGCGGAGGGGCGCGTGGTCCCCGCCGGCGCCGATGCCGAGGTCCGAACCGGCTGCCCGAGGGAGACGGAAGCCGTCGGGTTCGGCCTCGGGCTCGGCGCCTTCCCCGGCGCGGTCCTGCTGCTGGAGGGGCCGCTCGGGTCCGGCAAGACGGCTCTGGCGCGCGGCGCCGGCGTCGCCCTCGGCGTGCGGGACCCCCTCACCAGTCCCACCTTCACCCTGCTCTCGGAGAGCGCCGGCCGGCTGCCGGTGTTCCACCTCGATCTTTATCGCGTCGCCGGGCCCGAAGAGTTGCGCGCCTTCGACCTCGTGGAGGTCCTCGAGAGCGGTGGCGTGACGATCGTGGAATGGCCGCGGTGGCTGCTGGCGGAACCGCCCGGCGGAGCGCTGCGGGTGGATCTGGCCGTCCTCACCCCTGCCGAGCGCCGGCTTCAAGTGCGCATCCTGGACCCCCGCTGGGAGGGGTGGCTCGCTCGCGCACGCCGGAATGCCGCCGCGTGAAGCTGCTCGCGCTCTTCACCGCGGGCGAGCCGGCCTCGGTCGCGGTCCTCGCCGACGGCTCCGGCGACGCCGCTCCCCTGGCATCCGGGCGGACCTCGGAGGAGCTCGTGCCCCGGGCACGGGAACTCCTCACCCGCGCGGGGCTCGAGCCCGCCGAACTCGACGGGGTGTGCATCGCCGAGGGACCGGGGTCGTTCACGGGCCTGCGCGTGGGCGCCTCCACGGCGCTCGGTCTGGCGCGCGCGACCGGGATCCCTCTCTACGGTGCCGGAACACTCCTCGTCTGGGCGAGCCTGGCGCTCCGCGCCGACGCGCGCACAGCAGGCTGCGCGGTGGTGCTCGACGCCCGCCGGGGCGAGATTTTCCTGGGTAT
>JACCXV010000208.1 GCA_013696835.1 Gemmatimonadota bacterium
GGTCGGGGCAGATCGTGATCACCGCGTCCGCCGACGCGAGGGCCTCGCTCTCGAGCCTCTCGAACAGCCCGATGAGCCGCCGCGAGCGCGTGAAGTTGAAGTTCGTGAGCTGCTGCGGCAGGCTCGAGTGCATGTCGTAGAGCAGCTTGAAGCGGAACAGAGGCTTCAGCAGACGCGAGAAGAAGACGCTCTCCTCGTGCGCCTGGACGAAGTCGTAGCGGTGGGTGACAAGCAGGGCCAGGGTCCACAGCAGCATCAAACCGTCGAGGAAGAACTTCTTGCCGGACGGGCCGATCGGCACGGGACTGAGGAACGGGATGCGGGGAATGCGGATGATCCGCACCCCCGGGATGTCCACGTCCTGTCCCTCGCCGTAGGTCAGCAGGTCCACCTGGACTCCCTGCTCGGCCGTGATCAGCGTCCGGTAGTAGACGCTGAACGGCGTCCCGCGGGAGGCGAAGAACGGCTGCGGGGCGAGGACGAGGGCCTTCATCGGCTGTGCCCGTTCCTTCGCTTGTGGAGCTGCATGGCGAGCTGAAGCATCACGAACGCGGCGGGGCTCTCGAGCGCACCGTAGGAGCGGAACGGGGCGGGGCTCTCCTCCAGCCGGTGGCGCAGCCACCCCATCGGACGGTCGAGGTCCGCGGGGCCCTCGAGCGCGAAGCCGAAACGCGCGGCCTTGCGGGCCTGACTGGCGAACGGGAACGGGTCGGTCCCGGGGAGCACCCCCGTGCCCAGCCGCTCGGCGACGTCGAAGAGCGCCGGCCGTCCCGCGGCACGCGTCCGCCCGCCGTTGTCGCCAAGAAAGATGCGCCGTCCTTCGGCGGACGTCAGGACGCGCTCCACGAGCGCGCCGCGTCTCCCCCACCACTTCCCGAAGCCCCAGGGCAGCACGGTCAATGCCCCGCTGGCGAGCGCCTCGCGCACTGCCTCCTCGAGCGGTGCCCCGGTCGAGAACCGGCGCAGCGTCCCGAGCGCCAGAACCTCGAGCCCCTCGGCCGTGGGCGTCTGGCGCCCCGCGACGACCACGAGGCGGGCGGTGCCCCCGTCGCGCGAGGCAACCAGGGAAGACGCCTCCGACGTCTCCGAGAAGCGCCAGGCGCCGACGCGCTCGCCCGCGGTCGCCGCGTCACGCAGGCCGACGAACTCGTCCACACCCGGGGTCTCGGCCAGCAGCAGCACCACGAGCGGATCCGCTCCCGGGCGCAGCATGGCAGCCTCGCGCCGGCCGTTCTCGGCTGCGGCATCGAGAAGCACTCGTGCATCGAATGCGGGATGGATGTGCACGTGCGCGTCGACCAGCACGGCCTGGTGGCTGCGAGGACCGCTCACGCTAGATCCACCCGTGTCTGCGGTACCACTCGGCGGTGCGCCGGAGGCCTTCCTCCAGGTCCACGCGCGGCTGGTAGCCGAGCAGACGCCGGGCTTTCGAGATGTCGAAGGCGCGGTCGTTCCTGAAGAACTCGACGCGGCGGGGATAGAGGGGCGGGTTCAGCCCCAGCGGCGTGAAGACCGCCTCGCACGCGACCGCAGCGGCGTGGATCGGCGCCATGGGGATCCTGAGCCGCGGCCGCGGCCTGCCGAGGACGTCCGCGATCAGCCCCACGAGCTCGTTCAGGGTGGTGTAGCGTGCGCCGCCGATCGTGAAGACCTCCCCGAGCGCCTCGGGTCGCGTTCCGGCCAGCAGGAACCCGTCCACGAGGTCGTCGATGTAGGTCATGTGGTAGAGCGTCCTTCCCGAGCCGATCATCACGAAGCGCATGCGATCCACCGCCCGGAACAGCTTCAGGAAGCGCCGGTCGCCGGGCCCGTGGATGCCGACCGGCCGCACGACGCTCAGCGGAAGACGGCCGGCGTACGACAGTGCGAGCCGCTCGCCTTCCAGCTTCGTCTCCTGATAATGGTCGCCGGGGGCGACCCGATACGCCTCGGTCGCAGGTGGGTCGTCGATGTTGCCCTGGACGCCCACGGTCGAACAGTGCACGAAGCGACGCACTGCCGCCGCGATCGACGCGTCGAGCAGGTGGCGCGTGGCGTCCACGTTGACGCGCCGGAACTCGTCCCGGTCGGCGTGCTCCGTCCGGTAGGCCGCGGCCACGTGATAGACGTCCGAGATCCCCTCGAAGGCGGCCTCGACCGAGCGGCGCTCGCGGATGTCCGCCACGCGGCACTCGATGCCGGACTCCTCCAGTGCGCTGACGTCGCTCGTGGGCCGCACGAAGGACACGACGGAGCGGCCTTCGCGGGCGAGCCGGCTTGCCAGATGCGAGCCGGTGAAGCCGGATGCGCCGGTGACGAGGGTCTTGCCCATCTGCCTCCTCGCAGGAATGGCCGGCGGCTCGCCCTCCCTTCGAGTCGATCCCGAATGCCTGCGAGACGGCGATTGGCGGGGGGCAGAAATGGAATACGCGAATATCCGTGCGCCTCAGCGGAAGCGGCGGGCAAGATAACCCCTGCCCCGCAAGGTATCTAGCAGCCTCCCTCCGCCGGCGAGCGTACGTCCAAAGTCGCATGCAAGCCTCGTTCAGCGTGCTGCGCGGATGAGCGGGCAGAGCCATCTCGGAGCCCCGGAGGGGGGCGAGTCGCTACACGGCGGCGGAGAGGCGCGTTAGGTTACTGGTCATTCGGACAGGACACCTCGATCAACCCGCACGCGGAGACCGGCATGCTGGAGAACGTGGACCTCACGCTGAAGCTCGACAAGACGACCTACAAGGAGGCCTTGCCGCGGCTCCAGGAGCGTCTGCGCGAGTGCCAGAACCTGGCTTTGGAGAGCTCGATGCCAGTGGTCGTCGTCTTCGAAGGCTGGGACGGCGCCGGGAAGGGCTCGAACATCAGCCAGCTCGCTGAGAAGCTCGATCCGCGGCATTTCAAGGTCCACCCGATCGGGGCGCCTTCGGGAGACGAGCGAGGCCGGCCGTTCCTGTGGCGCTTCTGGCGGCGACTGCCGCCCGCCGGCGACATCGCCGTGTTCGACCGCAGCTGGTACGGCCGCGTGTTGATCGAGCGCGTCGAGAAACTGATCCAGAAGGCTGAGTGGAGGCTGGCGTTCAACGAGATCTCCGAGTTCGAGCGGCAGCTCACCGACGACGGGACGCTGATCGTCAAGTTCTGGCTGCAGATCAGCAAGAAGGAGCAGCGCAAGCGCTTCGAGCGGCTCGAGGACGATCCCGCGATGTCGTGGAAGGTCACGAAGGAGGATTGGAGGCACCACAAGGCGTACCGCGACTACGAGGCCGCGGTCGAGGAGATGCTGGCCCGCACGGGCACCCACTGGGCGCCGTGGACGATCGTGGAGGCGGAGGACGAGCGGTACGGCTCGGCGAAGATCCACGAGACGCTGATCCGGGCCATCGAGTCGGGGGTGGAGGAGGTCCGCCGCGGCCGGGAGAACGGCTCCCGAGACGGCGTATCCGCGCGCGCGGATACCAACCCCGTGGGCAGCCCACCGGCGGGATCGCACCCGGTGGAGGCCGCGGCCGTCGAGGCGACGGAGCAGGAGCCGCGAGCGCCCGGTGCTGGGCCGGACCAGCCGGGAGTGCTCGGGGCCTCCACGCTGCTCGACCAGGTGGACCTGACGCAGACGCTCTCGCGCGAAGAGTACCGGGCGACGCTACGTCCGCTGCAGGCCGAGCTGCGCCGTCTGCAGCGCGATCTGATCCAGCGCGAAGTGCCCGTGCTGATCGTGTACGAAGGGTGGGACGCCGCGGGCAAAGGCGGGAACATCATGCGTCTCACGCAGTTTCTCGACCCGCGCGGGTACTTCGTGACTGCGTACGCCGCGCCGACGGACGAGGAGAAGCGGCACCACTACCTCTGGCGCTTCTGGCGCGACCTGCCGTATGCGGGGCAGATCGGCATCTTCGACCGCAGCTGGTACGGGCGCGTGCTCGTCGAGCGCGTCGAGGGCTTCTGCTCCGAGAAGGAGTGGCGCCGCGCCTACCAGGAGATCAACGAGTTCGAGGCGCAGCTCACGGCGGAGCGCACGGTGCTGGTGAAGTTCTGGCTGCACGTCAGCCCGGACGAGCAGCTGCGGCGCTTCGAGGAGCGCGCGGAGGACAAGTTCCGTCACTGGAAGCTGACGGAGGATGACTGGCGCAACCGCCAGAAGCTCCCGCTCTACCGCGAGGCGGTCGTCGAGATGCTGGAGCGGACGAGCACGGCCTGGGCTCCGTGGACCATCGTCGAAGCGAACGACAAGCCGTTCGCGCGCGTCAAGACGCTGCGCACGACGATCGACGCGGTCCGCGAGGTCGTCTAGGAAGAGCCGTTAGGAAGAGCCGCTGCGCGATCCGACCGAACGGGCTTCGTCGCCCCGGCGGACGGAGCACCGCCACGGCCCCGCCACCGTAGCTGCGTCGGGCGCCGCAGTCAGACCAGATGCTCCGGAGTGGCCTGGGCGCAGTCGGGATGGCCGCATCCGCAGCGGATCTGGAGCATCTCCTCGCCGTGCGTGCAGTGCTCGCTGCAATAGTGCTTGCCACCCTTCTCGACCATGTTCTCCTCGTCGTGGACACACTTGCAGGCGGCGTGGGCACAGGTCTGGCGCATGACCTCCTCCTCGTGGGTTGGGTCAACGTTCCCGGCGGCCTGTCTGCTGCCGGCGCCGGCGAATGGGATGACGAACAATCGTGGCTCGCCAGTCCGATCGCGAGGGGGAGAGTGACGGGCGTGCGATCCGGGCGCCGAGGCCTCCTTCCATGAGCTTCCAGCGCAAGCTCTTCCTCGGCTTCTGTCTCATGGCGCTGCCCGTGGCGCTGATCGGAGCCGAAGCGCTGCGCAGCAACCGCGAGGAGCGCCGGGCGCTCGAAGCGCTGGGCGAGAGCATGGCGCGCTCACGGACCTTCGCCGAGCTCGAGACGGCGATGTTCGGCCAGAGCGAAGAGGTCTGGCAGTTCCTGACCGGCATGAGTCCCGCCGCGCGGGACAACCTGCGCACGATCGGCCGCGCGATCGCCTACTGGCAGGTGCGCTGGGAAGCGGAGCTCGAGCCGGACGAGAAGCACCTCGCGCACGACATCGCGACCCTCCAGTCGCAGATCACGGCACTGAGCGAGCGGGTCTTCGCGCTCCACGAGAGCGGGCAGCGCGAAGCGGCCTATCGCCTCGCCGAGCAGGAGCTGAAAGGCCGCCTGCTGCCGGCGCTCACGCGCAAGAACCGCGAGATCTACGGCGCCACGCGCGAAGGCAGCGTGCGGCGCGCTTTCACGCGCCTCGAGGTCATCCTGCGCGACGAACGGCGCGCGCTGTTCTCGATCGTGGCGCTCTCGATCGTTGCCGGCGTGGCGGCCTCCGTGCTGATCTCGCGCGGCCTCGCGCGCCCCATCCGCCGCCTGAAGGAGGCGATGGAGGTGACGGGCCGCGGGCTCGACGGCGGCCCGGCGACCGCGACCGCTGAGCCGGAAGGAGCGCTCGACATGCCCTCCCCCGACGAGCCCGAGGCCCACTCCCGTGACGAGATCGGGGACCTCGCCCGCGCCTTCGCCGCCATGACGCGGAACCTGCGCCGGGCACAGGCGACGCAGGCAGCGCTGAATTCCGAGCTGCAGGCCAAGATCGAGCAGCTGGAGCGCGCGCAGTCGCAGCTCGTCCAGTCCGAGAAGCTCGCTTCGATCGGGGAGATGTCGGCGGCGGTGGCACATGGCCTGCGAAACCCGCTCGCGAGCCTGCGGGCGGCGGCCCAGCTGACGCTGTACCGGCTGCGGGGGACGCCGGGCGCCGGCGAGCCCCTGGAGTCGATCATCGGCGAGGTCGATCGGCTGGACCGGCGGATCACGCACCTTTTGAGCTTCTCGCGCCCCGCCCCGTTCCGTCCCAGCCCCGAGCGGCTGGCCGACATAGTCCAATCGCTCCTCCCCGCGTTCGGCGAACGCTTCGCCGAGCGCGGCATCCGGCTCGCAACCGACCTTCCGGCCGATCTCCCGCTCGTTCGGGTGGATCCGATCCAGCTCGAGCAGGCGCTGCTCGAGATCCTCTCGAACGCGCTCGACGCGATGCCCCAGGGCGGGGACGTCTCGATCCGCGGGCTCCGGAAGGGGGACGTAGCCGTGCTCGAGATTTCCGATACGGGCGAGGGCATTCCCGCCGCCGTCCTGGCTTCGGTGTGCGAGCCCTTCTTCACGACGCGCGCGGAGGGAACGGGGCTCGGCCTCGCAACCGCGCGGCGCTACGTCGAGCAGAACGGCGGCCGGCTGGCCATCGAGAGCTCGCGCGGAGGCGGGATGCGCCCCACCGGCCCCACCGGCTCGACCCCCGGGACCACGGTCCGGATCTCTCTGCCCGTGGCGGCCGTCGAGAACCCCGCCGCCACGTGAGCGCCGCGCGCATCCTCGTGGTCGACGACGAGCGTACGCTCGCCCGGTCCATCCAGCTCTTCCTCACCGAGGCCGGCTACGAGGCCGCGGTGGCACCCGATGCCGAGCAGGCGCTCCGGCTCCTGGAGACGCTGCAGCCCGACGTCGTCTTTCTGGACGTCTCGCTTCCCGGCATGAACGGCCTCGAGCTGCTCACGCGCATCCAGCGCGACGACCCTTCCCTCCCGGTCGTGATCATGACGGCGTACGGCTCGATCGAGGGCGCGGTCGAGGCTGTGAAGCTCGGCGCGTTCGACTACCTCAAGAAGCCGGTGGACCTCGAGGAGCTGAAGCTCCTGGCCGATCGTGCCCGCGAGGCCTCGCGCCTGCACGGCGAGCTCTCGTACTATCGCGGGCGGGCCGCGCGCGAGCTGCCGTTCGAGGGGATCGTGGCGGCCTGCGCCCCCATGCGGGAGGTCCTTGAGCGCGTCGCCCACGTCGCGGAGCTCGACGAATCCCCTCCCATCCTCATTACCGGTGAGACGGGCACCGGCAAGGGACTCCTCGCCCGCACGATCCACGCGCGCAGCAGCCGTTCGACGAGGCCGTTCGTCGAGGTGAACTCGACCGCTCTCCCTGCGAACCTCCTGGAAGCCGAGCTCTTCGGCCACGAGCGTGGCGCGTTCACGGACGCCAAGGAGTCGAAGATGGGCCTCTTCGAGGCGGCGGAGGGGGGCTTCCTGTTCCTCGACGAGGTCGGCGACCTCGAGCTCGCATTGCAGGGCAAGCTCCTGCGGGCGATCGAGGACCGCACCATCCGGCGCGTGGGCGGCGTGCGGGATCGCGTGGTGGACGTGCGCATCCTGGCGGCGACGAACCGGGACCTCGCGCGCGACGTCGAGGCCGAGCGCTTTCGAAAGGACCTCTACTACAGGCTCGCCGTGATCATCCTCGACCTTCCGCCTCTGCGGGAGCGCGGCGACGACATCCCACTGCTGGCCGAGCATTTCCTGCGCAAGTTCAGGGTCAAGTACGGCCGGGACGTGCGCGCCCTGGAGCCGAGTGCGGTGGAACAGCTGAACGCCTATTCGTGGCCGGGGAACGTACGCGAGCTGTCACACGTGATCGAGCGGGCGGTCCTGTGGAGCACGGGGCCCGCGCTGCGTGTCGAGCAGCTGACGATGCCGAGCCCGGATCCGACGAGCTCGAACGCATCGAGCTCGAACGCCACGCCAGCCGCGGCGGCGACCCACGGGCAACAACGCTCATCAGATGCCGAAGATGCCGATCCGAACCCCGCGCCCGGAGCGCCGCTTGTCGACTGGGAGCGGACCCTGATCGCACGCGCGCTGAAGGAAGCTGGCGGGAACCAGACTCGGGCCGCCAAGCGCCTCGGAATCACACGCGACACCCTGCGCTACCGGCTCAAGAAGATGCGCCCGGAGACAGCTGAACCGGGGCAGAGTCCGGGCGACAGCACCCAACCTGGGTGATATGCCCCACGGTGAAGAGCGGTATGCAACCTTGCCATCTTGCATCATCGCACGTGCACAAGCCAATGGCGTCGAATCGCTTATGCTACGCGATAGCGGCCGGCTAAGCCCCCTTCCGTGGCGAGGCACGACTTCTGCTTGTCATGGGTATGGCTGCCCGGACGAGTCTTGCTCGTGTCGAGCGGCACCGGTTTTCAACCCGAAGCATTCAGCTCTTCTTCAACACGGAGGCCGAGATGGCCTGGATCACCCCCGATTTCGTCGCCATTCCGCTGGGCTGCGAAGTGACCACGTACGCCTACGCCGAGTAGCTCCGTCGTTTTTGAGGGGGGGCTCCGCTTCGCGGGTCCCCCCTCTTCTTTTTCATCTTCCTTTTCATCTCCCCTTTCATCTTCCCTCGCTCCGGGTCTTCCCTCTCTTCGCTTGCCCGGCGGCCCCTCTTCGCTTGCCTGGCCGCTTTTCCCGTGTCGTGGGTCGCCTTGCCTCGGGCATTCCGAGGGGCTCTCCGGTGACGTCGCAGGTTGAGAGGCCGTGAAGATCCGCGTGCTCGGCGCCGCAGCGGGGGGCGGCCTGCCGCAGTGGAACTGCCACTGCCGGAACTGCTCCGATGCGCGCCGCGGGGCAGCGGGTGTGCTGCCTCGAACCCAGTCGTCGATCGCCGTCAGCTCGGACGGCCGCCGCTGGGTGCTGTTCAATGCCTCCCCCGACCTGCGTTCCCAGACGGAGTCGCTGACCCGGTCGGTCAGTCGATCGGGCACTGACCCCGGCAGCGCGGGAACAGGGGTGCCGCCAGCCACTCCGCGGGCGTCGGTGTTCGACGCCGTCTTCCTGACCGACGCGGAGATCGACCATACGGCAGGCCTGCTCCTGTTGCGGGAAGGCGGCTGGCTCGTCCTCTACGCCACCGCGTTCGTGCACGGCGCCCTGCGGCAGAATGGCCTGCTCCGCACGCTTGCGGCCTATCTTCAGATCGACTGGAGGGAGGTGCCGCTCGATGGCGCAGCCCTCGAGCTGCGGGATCGCGCCGGCGACCGCCTCGGGCTCGAGGTCACGGCATTTGCCGTCGCCGGAGATCCTCCGCTCTACCACCAGGGGAACGGGACCTCGCCGGCTGGCCACACGATCGGCGTGAGGGTCACCGGCGCGAATGAGGCAGCGGGCCTCGTGTACGTTCCCGGCACCGGTGACGTGGACGACGCGCTGCTCTCGAGCGTCGGCGCGGGAGACATGCTGCTCCTCGACGGCACCTTCTGGGCGGACGACGAGCTTGCAGGGATGGGAATCTCGCAGCGGCGAGCACTCGACATGGGACATCTCCCGATCGGCGGGCCCAACGGGAGCTTGACGCGACTGCGGGACATCAGCGCGTCACGCCGGGCCTACATCCACCTGAACAACACGAACCCCGTGCTGCGCGAGGGATCCCCCGAACGCAGGGCGGTCGAAGCCGCGGGCTGGGAGGTCGCGTACGATGGAATGGAGCTCGATGTCTGACGGGGCCCGCGTGTCCCACCTGTCCGAAGAGCACGCCCTTTCCGCATGGGAAGAGGGAGACGCCTGGGCGGAGGCCGAGTTCGTCGAGCGCCTGCGCTCACGCGGCACCGCCTACTACGACACGCATCCCTTTCACCTGCGGATGCATCGCGGCGAGCTGTCGCGCGAGCAGCTCGCGGGCTGGGTCGCCAACCGCTTCTGCTACCAGCGGTCGATCCCGCTGAAGGACGCCGCCATCCTCTCCAACTGCCCCGACCGCGACGTGCGCCGGCGCTGGATCCAGCGCATCCACGACCACGACGGTGCGCCCGACCAGCCGGGCGGCCTCGAAGCGTGGCTCGTCCTCGCGGAGGCTGTCGGGCTCAGCCGCGAAGAGGTCTGGGACGAGCGCCACGTGGTGCCGGGTGTGCGATTCGCATGCGAGGCCTACATCGACTTCTGCCGCCGCCGCCCGTGGGTTCAGGCCGTGGCCTCCTCGCTGACGGAGCTGTTCGCCCCCGATCTCATGAGCCGCCGCATCGCGGCATTCGAGAAGAGCTACCCCTGGCTGGATGAGCGCGCCCTCGGATACTTCCGCAGCCGCCTCACGCAGGCGCCGCGTGATTCCGAACACGGCCTGGAGATCGTGGTGACGCGCTGCAGGAGCCGCCGCGATCAGGAGGCCGCGCTCGCCGCGCTCGACTTCAAGCTGGACGTGCTCTGGAGCCTGCTGGACGCCGTGCACTATCGCTACGTCGTCGCGGCTGCGGAAAGCGGCGACGGCAGGGGACGGGCGGCGTGACCGAAGCGATGGATGCGACGGATGCGACGGCGCCGCCGGCACGGGTCTGGACCGCCGGCATGCGGCCGCGGCTCTCGCGCAAGGTCAGGATGCAGTGGGACGAGGCACGCCAGCAGCCCATGCTGCTCTATCCCGAGGGTCTGCTGCTGCTGAATCCCGGCGCGCAGGCCGTGCTCGAGCTGTGCGACGGGCAGCGCACGCTGGCGGAGATCGCCGCTGAACTCGCCACGCGCTTCGACAGCAGCGACGTCGTGTCCGCCGCGCCGACGACGGAGATGAGCACCAACACCGACATCCGGCCGCAGACGGTCGAGCCGGTTCCGTCACCCACCTCCCGGTCCGGGGA
>JACCXV010000214.1 GCA_013696835.1 Gemmatimonadota bacterium
GTAGGACGGGGCCCGCACGACGGCGGGCGCCGACGACCCGGGCGCCGACGGGCCGAGCGACTCCCGACGCGCCGTGCCGCTCGCGGCGTCCTCCTGCGCTGCGGGCTTGCAGGCGTGGCCGGTCGACGCCAGCGCCAGGGCAAACGCGGCCGCCAGTGCCCCGCCGCGCGCATGTCGGCTCGCTCGCAGACCCGCACTCCGCCGCCAGCGCGGCCCCGGGGCGTTCAATCGAATCGCGCCTCGTCCACGAAGCGTGCGGAGAAGGGCCCGAGCCCCACGCCAACCGAGTCCACGAGCGCCCCCTGCGCGTCGAAGAGGAAGGCCGTTCCGGGGGTGACGCCGTCGTTGAAGAAGACCGACAGCACCTCCCCGTCCTCGTTGACGGAGACCCCGCTCGAGCCGCGCACCTCCTCTCCGCGAGGGGGTGCCGCCAGGGCAGCGCCCGCGCCGCGCAGCACCACGTTCGCCGTGGCGTCGAACACGTACAGCCCTTCGCTGAACGAGGTGACGTACGCACGGTTGTCGGGACCCATCGCCAGATCCGCGGGGAAATCGCCGAGCGGGAACGGACCGGCCGTGCGCCGGCCGCCCTCCACGTCGAGCACGGAGAGGCTCCCGTTCCCGGCGCCGAAGTCCCCGCTGTTCACCACGAGGAGATCGCCCTCGCGATCCACGGTCGCGAACTGCGGGTTGAACCCGCCGGTCCCGAAGGTGTCCCTGATGGCCAGCGTCAGGGGGTCGAGGACCGCCACGAACCCTTCGCCGAGCCGCGGAACCGGAAACCCGCCGCCGCTGAGATCGAGATTGCTGACGACCACCACCAGCTCGTCCCCGACGACCTCCAGGTCGGCCGGCGCCGCCCCCACGACGGCGATGGCCTCGACCTGACACGTGCCCAGGTCCACCCGAGCGACCTCTCCCGAAAGGAGGAGCGAGACGAACGCGTCACCGGCGGCAGCGCTCCCCCCTCCCCCGAAACCTCCCGGCGCGATCACGACCCCATTGGGCGAGCTGCCAGCGGGCAGCGCGGCCGCGCATCGCCGGGCGATCTCCCCGCTGGACGGCGGCGCGAACACGAGCAGACTGTCGGTTCCGCCCACGGGCACGACCACGCTCTCCTCTCCGATCGCGAGCGTCACCGCGTTGGCGCCTGGACCGAGCTCCACGGCATCGTTCACTGCCACGAGAGGCCCGTCTTCGCGCTCGCGGCCCACGAATGACAGGGTCCCGCCTAGCGAGTTCACCACGATCGCCGCATCGCGCAGCCCGGAGACCTCGTCCGGGCCCGTTCCATCGCCCGAGCAGCCTGCCGCCGCGAAAACAGCCAGTAGCGACCCGAGGGAGGCGGCGCGACGCAGCGCGCGCGCGCCCATCCCTGAGGGGTCCGGCTGCAGGACGGCGGGGAGCGGCCGTGGGGACGTGCGGAAGGTGCGCATGTGCGAGTCTCCTCTCCAGGGAAAATGGCCGTGGCGCGGGCCTGGCGGCCCCGCCCGATCTACGCCGCTATCGTACGCGGTACGTCACGCCGGCCCGCAGCGTGCGGCCGGCGCCGGGATAGCCAGCCACGATCTCGTGCTGGCCGTCGGTAACGTTCTCCAGACGGACGTCGAGGACGAGCTCGCCGCCCCGGATCGCACGCGTCCAGGCCGCCGCGAGGTCGAAGAGCAGAAGCGCAGCGAGGGAGTTCGTGCCGGCCAGGTTCGGAAAGCGCTCCCCGGTGTAGCCGGCCTGCGCCGAGGCTCGCACCGGCCCAAGGCTGCGGACGACCTCCAGGCGGCCGAGATGCGCCGGCCGGTAGGGGAGCGGGTTCTCGTTGCCCGGGAAGTCGAATCGCGCCGGTGCCCAGGTCCACGATCCGCTCACCTCCCAGTTCGCGCCGCCCATCCAGGTCAAGGCGGCTTCCGCTCCGCGCACGCGTGCAGCGGGCAGGTTGCGCGGACTCCAGACGAAGCGGAAATCGGGCAACCATACGATCGCGCCGTTCAGCCGCCGGTCGAACCCGGCCATGTAACCCGAGAAACCACCCGGGGATCGCCAGGCCAGGCGGGCTTCCACGTCCCGCGAGCGCTCCTCGGCGAGCTCCGGGTTGCTGCGCACTCCCACGCCGGGAACGAAGAAGAGGCTCCCGAACGTGGGGTAGCGAACGGAGCGGCCGGCATACATGCCGAAGGTCAGCAG
>JACCXV010000251.1 GCA_013696835.1 Gemmatimonadota bacterium
CGCCGGGAGAGGACGCCGAGCCCCATTCCTGAGATCCGAAGGTGGAGCCGGTACCGGTCTGGGAGGCCCCGCCGTACTTCGCACCGGACGAGCTCCCGGCGCCCGTGGAGCCGCCGTACCCCGTTCCCCCACCGCTTCCATAGCTGTCGCGGTCCGATCCCCACTCGCCGCCGCGCCCACCGCGCGACCTCGAACCGCCCCGCAGCTTGTTCACGAACCACGCAGCGACGGCGCTCAGGGCCAGCGAGGCGCCCCAGCGAAGCAGCCTTCTGAAGAACCATGCCATGCTCAGCTCCCCGGTTGTGGTTGGCGACCGATACGCTCGCCGGTCTCCGCCTGCTCTTCGCGACGCTTCATGTCCTGGCCCCCGTCATGCTGGGGTGCGTGCTCCGGACGTTCGGGATCGGTCGTGGGCTGCACTTCTGGATCCTGCCGCATCATACCTCCACGTCGAAGTTGGCCATCCGTAAAAACTACATCCCGCGTGCGGGAATTTCTGCTATTCGTCCTCCTCCTCGTACTCGTCTGCGCACTCCTCCGAGCAAAACGTCATGCCGTCCTGTTCGACGGCCTCGAGCTCGTCGACTTCCTCGCCACAGTTGGTGCAGGTGGTATCCACGAATCCTCCGCTTGGATGGGGAAGAGAGGGACGCGAACGGCTAGGGGGCAAAATGCGAGCCAGCGTTGGCGCGAGGAACGGGGAACGGCTCTTCCCGGACCTGGGCAGGCACCAGACCGGGAGCGCGACAGGCTTCGTCAGGCGCGTGTCATGGGGGGAGCTCGGGTGCGCCCAGGGGAGCGAGGGATCTCACCCGGGTGGTGCCCCCCCCGGAGGGGAGCGGAGAGCGGCGCCCTAGGGCGCGGGAACTTCGCCGCAGACCGCAGTCGGCGAGCAGCGCGGACCGGCGAGCTTGGGCTTTCCGTTCAACGAGAAGGGGCTCTCGACGGCGCACCCGCCGAGTGCGGGCAGGATCAGGAGCAGCAGCAGTGCCAGGGGGCGTTTGCGCATGTCCCGCAAGGTATGCGCGCGAGCCGCTTCGCACTTCGGGCGGCGGTGGGAAGCTGGCGCGAACGGAGGGTAGACGTCCGCGCGCGGATCGTCCGCCCGAAGGACGAGCGTGTCGCTCCTTCAGGCGGACGTCGTCGCCGGCGCCTCGTCCAGCATCCGCAGGAACTCCGCCTCGTCCACGATGCGCAGACCGAGCTTCTCCGCCTTTGCGAGCTTGCTTCCGGCGCCGGGGCCCGCCACGACGACATCCACCTTCCTCCCGATGGACGACCCCACCTCCGCCCCGAGCTCCTCGAGCTTCGCCTGCGCGGCTGCGCGGGACATGGAGTCGAGGCTGCCGGTGAAGACGAACGTGCGGCCCGAGAGCGGCCCCGCTGGGCGCGGGTCGGCGCCGCGAGGCTGCACGCCGCGCTCGAGCATCAGGCGGATCACCTCCCGCGTCTCCGGCTCCTGCAGGAACTCGTGGATCGCCGCCGCCATCGCGGGACCGACGCCATCGACCGACAGCAGGTCCTCGCGCGCCGCAGCGAGAAGCGCATCCAGCGATCCGAAGTGCCCGACGAGGTCGGCCGCGGTGCGGCGGCCCACGTCGGGAATCGAGAGGCCGTACAGGAATCGCTCCAGGTCCGTCGTGCGGGCACGGTCGAGCGCTTCCAGGAGGTTCCGTGCGGAGAGTGTCGCGAATCCCTCGAGCGCCAGCAGGTCCTCCTCGCCGAGCGCGAACAGGTCCGCGAGGTTGCGCACCAGCCCGCGCGCCACGAGCTGGCGCGCCGTGCGCTCGCCGAGTCCGGCGATGTCCAGCGCGTGGCGCGAGGCGAGGTGCTCGATTCGCCCCTCCAGCTGGGCCGGGCAGGCCAGGCGGTTGGGGCAGAAGGTGAACGGCCCCTTCTCCTGGACGGGCGTGCCGCACATGGGGCACGCGGGGGGCATGGCGAAGGGCGCGGCCCTGGGAGCTGCGTCCTCCCGCTCGACCCGCTCCGCGACGTAGGGGATCACGTCGCCGGCCCGCTCCACCCTCACCCAGTCGCCATCGCGCACGTCCTTCCGTGCCACCTCTTCACGGTTGTGAAGGCTGGCCTTGGAGATCGTCGCGCCCCCGATGTCCACGGGGCGCAGCAGCGCGAAGGGCGTGAGGACGCCGGTGCGCCCGACGGACACCGCGATCTCGAGGATCTGGGTGACCTCCTTGCGGGACTCGAACTTGTATGCGAAGGCCCAGCGCGGGTGGTGGCTCGTGGCTCCCATCTCCTCGCGGCCGGCGAGCGAGTCCAGCTTGATCACCACCCCGTCCAGCTCGTGCGGCAGCTCGTCGCGCTGCGCGAAGATCCGCTCCCGGTACGCCACCGCCTCATCGATCCCGGCCACGGCGCGGGCCCTCGCGTCCACCCGCAGGCCCCACTCGCGGAAGGCGTCCAGCACGTCCGCGTGACGCTGGAAGGAGGCGCCCTCGACCGCCATCAGCTCGTAGCAGAAGACCTCCAGCCCGCGGCCGCGGGCGATGCGCGGGTCGAGCTGACGAATCGTCCCCGCGGCGGCGTTGCGGGGGTTTGCGAACGGCTCCTCCCCGGCCTCGACGAGCGCGGCGTTCAGGCGCTCGAAGGCAGCGAGCCCCAGGATCACCTCGCCGCGGACGGCGAGTCGCGCCGGGACCGGCCGCGCGTCCCGCAGGCGCAAGGGCAGCGAACGGATCGTCCGACAGCTCTCCGTGACCACCTCCCCCCGCAGCCCGTCGCCGCGGGTCGAGGCGCGTGTCAGCAGGCCCTCCTCGTAGACGATCTCGACGGACAGGCCGTCCAGCTTCGGCTCCACCACGTAGCGCGCCTCCGGGTCCCCGAGCGCCTGGCGCACGCGCGCGTCGAAGCGGCGGGCGTCCTCTTCCTTCAGCGAGGAGTCGAGGCTGAGCATCGGAGCGAGGTGCGGCTCCGTGGCCAGCGCGTCGAGGGGCGGCCCGCCGACGCGCAGGGTGGGGGAGTCGGCGGTGCGAAGCTCCGGGTGCCGTTCCTCGAGCTCGACCAGCTCGCGCACCAGCGTATCGTACGCCTCGTCCGAGATCACGGGAGCGTCGCACACGTGGTACAGGTGGTCGTGCTCACGGATCAGGCGGCGCAGCTCGGCGGCTCGCCGGGGCGCCGCGGCTGCCTTTCGGGAAGACATGCGGGAACGGCCTGCGTCGGGTGGGTGGCGCGCGAACGGGAGCGCGCCCGGGCGGGGAGTCGGCATGGTCGCCGCCGGCCGCGCGCCCGTATACTAGGAGTGCCTCCCGGGAGGGCGCAATTCGGCCCCGGGAGCGCGACGTTCACCCGCACACGAGGAGCGCCAGGCCATGCGCGTGCCCACTCACGCCACCCGTCGTCTCGCCCCCGTCCTGCTCGTCGTCGCGCTGCTGGCGACCGGCACGCTTGCGTGGCCGCGGCATGGGCCGCGTCTCCGTGGCGACGCGGCGCCCGATGGAAGTGGATCCACGCCGGCGGAGCTCGCGCCGACTCCCGCGGCGGAGTCCGGGGCAGTCGCCCGCGACCCGAGCCCGCCCCCCGCTCCGCGCCGGCCCGTGCACACGTACTCCATCGTGGCCCGGGACTCGCTCACGGGGGAGCTGGGAGTCGCAGTCCAGTCGCACTGGTATTCGGTGGGCCCCATCGTCCCCTGGGCCGAAGCCGGCGTGGGGGCCGTGGCCACGCAGTCCTTCATCGAGCCGGCGTATGGACCGCTGGGGCTCGACCTGATGCGCGCCGGCCGGACCGCGGACCAGGCGCTGACCTCGTTGCTGGCCGGCGACCCCCACCCCGAGGTGCGCCAGGTGGCGATGGTCGACGCCAGGGGTGGCGTGGCGGTGTGGACGGGTGAGAACGCGATCATCGAGGCGGGGCACCTCGAGGGCCCCGGCTTCTCGGTCCAGGCGAACCTGATGCTCAAGCCGACCGTCTGGCCCGCCATGGCCGAGGCGTATCGCAAGGCACCCGGCGACCTCGCGGACCGCATGCTCGCCGCACTCGAAGCCGCCGAGCGGGAGGGTGGGGACATCCGCGGCCGACAGTCGGCGGCGCTCCTGATCGTGCGCGCGGTGTCCACCGGGCAGCCGTGGGCGGACCGCCTGATGGATCTGCGCGTCGAGGACAGCGCCGATCCGGTGGCGGAGCTGCGCCGTCTCGTGAAGCTCGAGCGCGCCTACGACCGCATGAATGCGGGCGACGCGCGGATGACGGAGAACGACATCCGGGGCGCGGTAGCGGAGTACTCGGCCGCGGAGGAGCTCGCCCCCGAGGTGAGCGAGATGGTGTTCTGGCACGCCGCGACGCTCGCCGGCGCCGGACAGGTGGAGCAGGCGCTCCCGCTCTTCCGCCGGGCCTTCGAGGCCGATCCGAAGTGGGCCATCCTCACGCCGCGGCTGCCTTCGGCCGGGCTCCTCCCGCGAGACGACGTGCTGATCCGGCGCATCCTCTCGATGGATCGAGCGGGGGCCGGCCTCGAGGAGATAGGGAG
>JACCXV010000233.1 GCA_013696835.1 Gemmatimonadota bacterium
ACGGTGTTCAATGCGCTCACGGGCCTCTCCGCCGAGACTGGCCCCGCCGGCGGCCGCGGAAAGACGAACCTGGGCGTCGTGAAGGTTCCCGATCCCCGCGTGGACGCGCTGTCGGCCCTGTTCCGCCCCAAGCGCACCACGTACGCGGAGGTGCGCTTCAGCGACGTGCCCGGTACTCCCGGATCCACGGGCCGCGGTCTCGACGCGGCGACCCTGACCGCGATGCGCGACATGGATGCCCTCGCGCAGGTCGTGCGGGGCTTCGCGGATCCCGGCACCGGCGAAGCGCCCCGGCCCACGGGGGAGCTCGCCGACTTCGAAGCCGAGATGATCCTCGCCGACGCGGAGGTCGTGGAGCGTCGCCTGGCTCGGCTGCGGAAGGGGGAGCGCGGCTTTCCCCGGGAGGCGGAGCTGCTCGAGCGGATCGGGGCGCATCTCGAGTCGGAGCGGGCGCTGCGGTCGCTCGACCTCTCGGAGGGCGAGTGGGCGAGCTTCAGCGGCTTCGGCTTCCTGTCGCGAAAGCCCACCATGGTCGTCATCAACGTCGCAGAGTCGGAGGCGGGGGTCCCCCTGGCCGGGGACGTGGTGGCCTTCGCGCGGGAGCGCGCCATGCCGGCGCTCGCGCTCTCCGCTCCGGTCGAAGCCGAGATCGCGCAGCTTCCCCCCGGGGAGCGTGCCTCGTTCGCCAGCGAGATGGGGCTGCGCGAACCCGCGCAGGATCGCTTCATTCGCGAGGCCTACGCGCTCCTCGACCTGATCAGCTTCTTCACGGTCGGTCCCGACGAGGTCCGTGCATGGACCATCCGGCGTGGCACCCCCGCCCAGGGCGCGGGGGGGAAGATCCACTCCGACATCGAGCGTGGCTTCATCCGCGCGGAGGTCATGGAGCACGAGGAGCTCCTGCGCCTCGGCACCGAGGCGAAGGTGCGCGAGGCCGGGAAGCTGCGGCTGGAGGGGAAGGAGTACGTCGTGAAGGACGGGGACGTGGCGCACTTCCGCTTCAACGTCTGAGGCGAACGCCGGACGGCGGAGCGAACGTCCAGCGCCTCCTCCGGCCTCGCGCAGCGAGCGGCTGTATATTGCGGGCGCCCCGGACCCGACTTCCGGGACCTCCTCCCCCGTCGGAACTCTCGCTTCGAAGCACGTGCCGCAACTCCCGACCCGGAGAGCACCATGACCTCAGTTCCGCCGCCGCCACCGTCCTCGTCGCCTTCCGACCCGTTCGGGCAGGGCCCCGTTCCCTCAACTGGCGCCACCCCGGCGGACCCCGTCACGCCAGCCCCCTATCCTCCCGTCGACGGCCCCGCCGGGCCGCCCAAGAAGGGGTTGTCCACGGGCATGAAGCTCGCCATCGGCTGCGGCGCGCTGCTGCTGCTGGTGCTCGTCATCATGTTCGCGTGCGTCGGCTTCGCGGCCAAGAAGGCCAAGGACTTCACGGAGTCCACCAGTGAGGCGGTGGAGGACCAGGAGAAGGCCGGCACGATGGCGCAGGAGCTCGAGCGCGAGTACGCCTTCACCGCTCCGGTGGACGGGCAGCTGGACGGTGAGATGGTGAACCGCTTCTTCGCGGTCACCGACGACGCGTGGGGCGAGATCGAGGACTGGGCGGCGGACATGGAGGAGCGCGGCGAGCGCGTGGATTCGGCCGGCGCGCGCGAGTCCTTCGGCAACACGATGGCCGCCGTGAAGGGCATGGGGCGTGCCCGTCTGGCCATCGTCGAGGCGCTGGACGGGAACGACATGGCGCCGAGCGCGTACGTGTGGACGGGAGCGCGGCTGATGCAGGCCTACGAAGCGCGCGGAGGCACGTCCGGCGCCGTTCCCGAGAGGAACGTGGAGCTCGCGCGGGAGCACGAGGGCCGTCTCGCGGAGCTGCAGGACAAGCAGAAGGGAGGAACGGGGAAAGGGGCCGTCCTGGGATTGGCCTTCGTGCTGTTCCCGCGCCCCGATCTCATGATCCCGGCCGGCATGGACACGCTGTGGCGCTCTACGCAGTGATCGGGCCCCGCATCGTCCGACCGGCTCAGGCGGGGGCGGGAGTCCGGAGCGCGGAGGCCGAGACGAGCCGCTCGTAGGCGAAGCGCAGCCGTTGCGTGAGGACTCCCATGCGCCCGGGGCCCACGGGCCTTCCGTCCACGTCGGTCACGGGCATGATCCCGATCTCGGTGAACGCCAGGAAGATCTCGGCCGCCCCCGCGAGCTCGCGCGCCGTGTGGAGGCCCTCGTTGATCGTGAGGCCTTCGCGCCGTGCGAGGAGAAGCACCTTGTCGCGGGTAACCGCCGGGCGGACCCCCGCTTCGAGGGCCGGGGTATAGAGGACCTCGTCGCGGGTGAAGAAGAGATGGCTGCGCGTCCCCTCCAGGAGCAGACCTCCGGGGCCGCTCAGGATCGCCTCTTCCGCATGCGCGGCGTGGGCCTCGCGACGGGCGAGGACGCTCGAGAGCCGGTTCGTGTGCCTGGCCTCGGGGAGGAATGGCACCAGCTCCGCCGCGGACAGCACGATCTTCCAGCCTCGTACTAGCGCTTCCGCCGTGGCCACGGGAGCGGGGCCCAGTCGAACGAGGAACGTTCGTGGTGGCTGGGAAGCGATGCGCCGCCGGCCGTTGCGCGCGCCGGTGCCGTTGCGCGCTCCGGCGGGCAGCCGCGGCACGCCGTAGCCCGACAGCTGGATGCGGGCGAGTGCGTCCGCCATGTCGTTCCTGCGCACGAGCTCGCCGAGGATCGAGGTAGCGCGCTCGAACGTCACGGGCATGGCGATCGCCAGCGCGTCGGCCGAGGCGCAGAGGCGGCTCCAGTGCTCCTCCCAGAACACGGGTCGTGACCTGCGGACGAGCAGCGTCTCGACCACGCCCTCCCCGTAGAGAAACCCGGGATCGTCGATCGGAACGGCCGCCCGATCGCTCGGCACGTACTCCCCGTTCAGGTGGACGATCATGCCCGCTCCCTTGCAACACCGAGGCGCCAGAATGCGCGGCCGCGGCACACGCGCCCGGTTGGAGTGCCGCCCAAGCTTCGAACCCGGGGAAAGCCCGTCAAGGGACAACGGATCATGAAGCCTCCCTCAAACTCTCCCGTTCCCGACCCGTTTCCGCCGGCGCTCTCCGAGGCCGACGCGGGCACCGGCGAGATGCAGCTGGATGCGCTCGACACCTACGTCCTCGGACGGTTGACGGAGCCGCGGCTGTTCCGTGCAGGTGCCAAGAAGATCATCCGCGGCCGCCTCGATGGTTCGGCGGGGGGCAGAGAGGCGTTCGCACGTGATCTCAAGGCGCAGCCGGTCAACGTCTTCTTCGAGCGCGTGGACGGCGCGACCTTCGCGACCGTGTCACGGCCTCCGCTCGCGCGCGTGCCCGAGAACTGGCCGCTGCACCTCGCCCTCTTCATCGCGACGCTGTTCACCACCGCATGGGGCGGAGCCTACTGGAACGGCATCGACCCCTTCGCCGGCTCCACGCTCGCCCGCCCCGACCTCGCGGCCATCGCCGGGGGATTGCGCACGGGGCTCCCGTTCGCGCTCGCGCTGCTGGCGATCCTCACCTGCCACGAGTTCGGCCACTACTTCGCCGCGCGGCGTTACGGCCTCGATGCGTCGCTGCCGTTCTACGTTCCGGTTCCTCCGTTCTTCTCGTCCCTTGGGACGCTCGGGGCCGTGATCAAGATGCGCACCCCACTCTACAACCGGCGCATCCTGCTCGACGTCGGAGCCGCGGGGCCGCTGGCCGGCATGGCGGCTGCGCTCCCGATCCTGGTCTACGGCATCCTGCACGCCCCGGTGGCGCCCGACGTCGGCGGACCCGGGATCATCTTCAACGAGCCGCTGCTGTTCAGCGGCCTCGAGCGGCTGCTACGCCCCGACGTGACCGCCGGAACCGACATCGAGGCCACGAGCCTCGTGCTCGCCGGATGGCTCGGGATCTTCGTGACCGCCCTGAACCTGCTGCCCGCTGGTCAGCTCGATGGGGGCCACGTCGTGTACGCCCTCGTGGGCGAGCGGCAGCGCTGGGTGGGAGGGCTCTGCTTCGCGACGCTGGCGGGTCTGGGGTGGCTCTGGATGGGCTGGTGGGTCTGGGCGGTGCTGATCCTGCTCGTCGTGCGCATCCGCCATCCTCGGGTGCCCGAGCTGGATCTTCCGCTCGGGCGTCGCCGCACGGCAATCGGCTGGCTCACCCTCGCCCTCTTCGTGCTCTGCTTCCACCCCGTGCCCTTCTCGATTCGCTGACGCGCAAGCGCAATGCACCGACTCCTTCAAGCGCAGTATCGCCGCACCACCAGGGCGGAGTTCTTCGAGCCGAACGCGATCGTGTTGACGACCGCCGCGTCGATCTGGGCGGGCCGGCCAACGTTGGGGACGTAATCCAGGTCGCAGGCGGGATCCGGCTCCGAGTAGTTGATCGTCGGCGGAAGGAACCCTTCGCGTAGCGCGCAAACGGTCGCGATTGCTGCCGCGGCGCCGCACGCCCCCTGCGCATGCCCGATCATCGACTTGATGCCGCTGGTCGGGATTCCCGGCGCGAGGTCGCCGAACGCCAGGCGCACGGCGCGCGTCTCGATGCGGTCGTTGAGCTCCGTCGCGGTACCGTGCAGGCTGAGGTAGCCCACCTCCTCGCGCGCGGTTCCAGCCTGGGCGAGCGCGAGCGTGATGGCGCGCGCGGCCTCCTCGCCGCTTGGCTCGGGGCGCACCCGATGATACGCGTCGCAGGTGGACGCATAGCCCGCCACCTCTGCGAGGATCGTCGCCCCGCGGGCGAGTGCCGATTCAAGCCGCTCGAACACCAGCATCCAGGCGCCCTCGCCCATCACGAAGCCGTTGCGGTCCCGGTTGAACGGCCGTGACGCTCCAGCGGGATCGTCGTTGTGGGTCGTGGTCATGGTCCCCATGCGGCAGAACGCGGTCATGATGCCTTCCGCGATGCACGCCTCGGCCCCGCCGGTCAGCACCATGTCCACAGCCCCGGATCGAATGCTCGCGTGCGCGTAGCCCATGGCGTCGGACGCGCTGGTGCAGCCGGTCGAAATCACGTGGCTCATGCCCTTCAATCCGAAGGCCATGTTGATCTCGCTCGAGAGCATGCCCACGAAGCTGCCGAGGACCGCGTACGGGCTGACCTTGTGGCCGTTGGCGTGCCCGTTGGCCGCGTAGAACACGCCGTATTGCCGCTCCCCGAACTCGATTCCGCCGGCCCCCGTGCCCACGATCACGCCGAAGCGCTCCAGCTGCTCCTGCTCCAGTCGCGCCGGGTCGAGACCGGCCTGGGCGAGCGCCTCCGTCGCGGCCGCGAGCGAGAACGCGACCACGCGCAGGCCGAGCCTCTGCGTCTTCGGCGGAAGGAACTCGTGCACGGGAAAGCCACGCACCTCGGCGGCGACGCTGCAGGGGAGGCGCGACGCATCGAAGAGCGAGATGGCGCCCACCGAGCTGCGGCCGGAGGCCAGCGACGCCCAGTACGCCGGCACGTCGTGGCCGCCCGGCGCCACGGCGCCCATGCCGGTTATGACAACCCTCGGGGGAAGCATGCGCGTGCGCCTTTGGAGAGGGGGAAGGGACGCCGCGAGGTTCCGGCGTAGGCGTGGCCAGAAAAGCTAACATTCGCTTGCGGCAAGCGCCGAATCCTCGGTGCGTGGGGGGCCGCAGGGGGTCGCGCACCCACTCGTTTCAGGTCTCGGCCGGGCGCCGGATGCGATCTGTCTTTTTGGGTCAAAGTCGTTATATAGTCGCGTTTCGTCCCGGCCCCTGGCGTGCGGCGTGTGCTCCAGGGGCGCACGGCCGGTTGTCCGCGGTCGCATGAGCCCCGCAAGCGGGCGCCTGACGCGGCTCGGCTTTTTCACGAGCGCGGAGGAGGTGAAGGAGCTTGGCCTTCTGCCCGGAGTGCGACGCGGAGATCGAGGAGGAATACGAGTACGAGGAAGGCGACATCGTCGACTGTCCGGAGTGCGGGGCGGAGCTGGAGGTGATCAACACGTCGCCGGTGGAGTTCGAGGTGATCCAATACGAGGAGGAGGAGGAAGAGGAGGAGTGGGAGTAGTCGGGAACCCCGAGCGGACGTTCGAGAGGCGCCGCTCGGCGCCTCTTTGCTTTCACGCGACAGGCATCTCCCCGTCCCCTCCGCGCGCGCCCAACGCCGCGCCGTCCCGGTTTGCCCCACCTTTCTACACCGCGTAGCTTCGACGCTGATCACGGTCTGGACGGCGTCCCTCGCGCGCCGGCATCTCGCCCCGGCCCCGCGTCGCGGGCCTTCTCCGCGGCGTTCCCCGTTGCGCGCTTCCGCCCCGCAGCCACGTCACCCGGCCGGCGCTGTGTCCCTCCTACCTCTCTCCATGACCTCCATCACCGTCATCATCCCCGCGCTCGATGAGGCCGCCCTCATCGAATCCGCGGTGGCTTCGGTCGTTGCGCAGATGAGGCCTGGAGACGAGGTCGTCGTGGTGGACGGCGGCAGCCGCGATGGCACCGCGGAGGTGGCAAGCCGCGGGGCACGCGTCATCGCGGGGGAGCGACCCCGGAGCCGGCAGTCGAACCAGGGTGCCAGGCGTGCCGGCGGGGAGGCGCTTCTGTTCCTCCACGCCGACTCGCGACTGCCCGGAGGCGCGCTCGACAGGGTGCGCGACGCGCTCGCCGATCCGCGGGTCGCGGCCGGCTGCTTTCCGATCGGTTTCGCCGCCGCAGAGGTTCGGCACGCGCCGCTCCTGGCGTGGGTGGCCCGCGGCATCAACGCACGTAGCCTCGCCCTGCGGCAGGGCACGGGCGACCAGGGTCTCTTCGCGCGCTCGGCGGTCTTCCGCGCGCTCGGCGGCTTTCGCGAGTGGCCGCTCATGGAGGACCTGGACTTCTGCCGCCGCGTCAAGCGGCTGGGGACTTTCCGGGTGCTGCCGGGCGCGCCCCTGGAGACCTCCGCGCGCCGCTGGCTGCGGCGGGGCGTGGTGCGCACGCAACTCGGGATGTGGGCCTTTCGCGTGGCGTACGCGCTCGGCGTGCCGCCGGAGACCCTCGGCCGGCACTATGCCGCGATCCGCTGACCGCCCCCCCGG
>JACCXV010000234.1 GCA_013696835.1 Gemmatimonadota bacterium
CGCCTTGTCCGTGGCGGGCCTCGGCCGCTTCCGCTTCAACGTCTCCTTCCAGCGCAGCACGCCGGCGTTCTCCATCCGCGCCATTCCCGTCGAGTTCAAGAGCATCCACGAGCTGAACCTGCCTCCCGTGGTGGAGTCGCTGGCGCTGCTGCCCCGGGGCCTCGTTCTCATCACGGGGGTGACGGGGAGCGGCAAGTCCACCACGCTCGCCGCCATGATCCAGCACATCAACCAGAACGAGCGCATGAAGATCGTCACGATCGAGGATCCCGTGGAGTTCCAGTTCCGCGATCAGCTCTCGATCATCTCGCAGCGTGAGATCGGCAGCGACACGCAGACGTTCTCCAGCGCGCTGCGCCACATCCTTCGACAGGATCCGGACGTGATCATGGTGGGAGAGATCCGCGACAGCGAGACGATGTACATGGCGCTGCAGGCGGCGGACACCGGCCACCTCGTGCTCTCCACGCTGCACACGACGAACGCTCCGCAGACGCTGAGCCGCATCCTCTCCTTCTTCCCGCCCTACCAGCAGGCGGAGATCCGCTCGATGCTCGCGGCGAACCTCGCCAGCATCGTGTCCATGCGCCTGATCCCCGCCGCCGAGGGCGACGGACAGCTGCCGGCTTGCGAGGTGCTGGTGTCCACCGAGGCCGTGCGCGAGCACATCCTCGATCCCGCCCGCACGGGCATGATCCCCAACCTGCTGGAAGAGGGACACGTGCAGTACGGCATGCAGTCCTTCGATCAGGCGCTGATGCAGCTCTTTCGCGCCGGCAGCGTCCGGTACGAGGATGCGCTCTTCGCGTCAACCACCCCGGGGGAGTTCGCGCTCAAGGTCAAGGGCGTGGAGTCCGCTTCGGACGCGCGCTGGACGCAGCTCACCGGGTGAGACCCGGCCGGCGCCGCGGCGGCCCCCCGCGCCACCTCCCCGGGCTGTGTTCGACAAGATCCTGATCGCGAATCGCGGCGAGATCGCGCTGCGCGTGATCCGTGCCTGCCGCGCTCTCGGCGTCCCTTCCGTGGCCGTGCACTCCGAGGCGGACGCCGACGCCCTCCACGTGCGCTTTGCCGACGAGGCGATTTGCATCGGCCCCGCGGCCGCCTCCGAGAGCTACCTGAACGTGCCGCGCATAATCGCCGCGGCCGAGATCTCCGGCGCAGACGCCGTCCACCCGGGCTACGGCTTCCTGGCCGAGAACGCCGAGTTCGCGGAGATCTGCGCCGAGAGCGGACTGACCTTCGTGGGCCCCAGCCCAGAGGTGATCCGGCGCATGGGCGACAAGGCAGAGGCTCGTCGCGTGATGGCCGAGGCGGGGGTGCCCGTGGTGCCAGGCAGCCACGAGCCGCTCGAGAAGGAGCGCCGCGCGGTGAGCCTGGCGCGCTCGATCGGCTATCCGGTGATGCTGAAGGCGGTAGCCGGCGGGGGCGGCCGCGGCATGCGCATGGCCCGCAGCGACGAGGAGTTCCGCCGTCACTTCGGTCCCGCTCGCCGCGAGGCCGAGCAGGCCTTCGGGGATGGGCGGCTCTACGTTGAGCGCTACCTCGAGAGCGCGCGGCACGTGGAGTTCCAGATCCTCGGGGACCGGCACGGGCGGGTGCTGCACCTCGGCGAGCGCGACTGCTCCATCCAGCGGCGGCACCAGAAGCTCGTGGAGGAGAGCCCCTCCCCCGGGCTCGACGCTTCCTTGCGCGAGCGCATGGGAACCGCTGCGGTGCGTGGTGCGCAGCGCGTAGGCTACGTCGGGGCCGGGACGGTCGAGTGCCTGGTCGATCCAACGGGGGCGTTCTACTTCATGGAGATGAACACGCGGATCCAGGTGGAGCATCCGGTCACCGAGGAGGTGACGGGATTCGACATCGTGCGCGAGCAGATCCGCATCGCCGCCGGCGAGCCGCTGCACATTCCCGACAAACCCATCCGGCTTCGCGGCCATGCCATCGAGTTTCGCATCAACGCCGAGGATCCCGCGCGCGGCTTCCTGCCCTCCCCGGGCAGGATCGTGACCTTTCACGTGCCCGGCGGCCCCGGCGTGCGCGTGGACACCCACGCGTACGCGGGCTACACGATCCCACCGCACTACGACTCGCTGATCGCCAAGCTGATCTGCCGCGGCGCCGATCGCGACGAGGCGCTCGGTCGCGCCCGGGCCGCCCTCGACGAGTTCGTCGTGGAGGGGATCCGCACAACCATCCCGTTCCATCAGGCGCTGCTGCGCGACCGGCGCTTCCTCGCCGGGGCGGTGGACACCCGCTTCCTCGAGTCGTTCACTCCCGACACGGCCACCGGCTTGCTCCTCGCCGGTGCCGCGGGCTCCTGAGCGCCCGCATGGGTTCCTCGCCCGCGCGCCCCCCATCCGGGCGCAAGCCCGCGCCCGAACGCGCAGCGAGGAGGACCGCGCGGCGGCGCCGGGAAGCAGCGGGCGCGCTGCTGGGCTCGCTGGGGCTATTCCTGGGCTTCGCGTTCGTGCCCGCGGCCGAGCCTCGGCAGAACCTCGTGGGCCCGCTGGGCGACTGGAGCTTCCGGATCCTCACGCTGCTGCTCTCGTGGGGCGGGCTCGTGGTTCCGGTCCTTGCGCTCGTCTGGGCGGTCGTGCTG
>JACCXV010000245.1 GCA_013696835.1 Gemmatimonadota bacterium
GGGGATCGCGGCGAAGCCGGCGGGGAGACGGAAGCGCGGACGGGCCGCGCAGCGGGGGTTGGGCTCGGCTTCGACGTGGGAATGACCCTCGAGGACATGGAGAAGCGCGCCATCGAGCACACTCTCGCCGGCGTGCGAGGGAACCGTCGCAAGGCGGCCGGCATGCTGGGGATCGGTGAGCGTACGCTGTATCGCAAGCTGAAGCAGTACGGGCTCGCTTGAAACGCAGGCGGGACCGCCACTGTCCGGGCGCGCAGCAGGAGGATGCGCGGGGACCAGCTCAGTAGCGCGGCAACGTCGGGTCCACCTCCTCGGCCCAGGCCAGCATGCCGCCACGCAGGTTCCGCGTCTTCGTGAAGCCCGCGTCGCGCATGAGCCGCAGGGCGCGCTCGCCCCGCGGCCCGCTGCGGCAGTGAAGGACGATCTCGGCGGCCGGGTCGAGCTCGTGCAGGCGCTGCGGGAGCTCCGCCAGGGGAATGTGACGCGCGCCCCGCTGCGACAGGTTGCCGATCTCCCACTCATGCCGGTCCCGTACGTCGACGATCGTCAGCCGCTCGCCTGCATCCAGGCGTCGCGCGAGCTCGGCCGCGCCGATCTCGGGAACGGGGGACCGCTCGCGCTCCTCGGCGCGCGCCTGCGGGATTCCGCAGAACTCCTCGTAGTCGATCAGCCCGCGCAGGGTGGGGTTCTCGCCGCAGACGGGACACGCGGGGTCCTTGCGCAGCCGCAGCTCGCGGAAGCGCATCGCCAGCGCGTCGAAGAGCACGAGGCGGCCCAAGAGCGGCTCGCCCACGCCCAGGATCAGCTTGATCGTCTCCAGCGCCTGAATCGACCCCACGATCCCCGGCAGCACGCCCAGGACGCCGCCCTCGGCGCAGCTGGGGACGAGACCCGGCGGCGGCGGCTCGGCATAGAGGCAGCGGTAGCAGGGGCCGCGCGCCGCCCAGAACACGGAGTTCTGCCCTTCGAAGCGGAAGATCGAGCCGTAGACGTTCGGCTTGCCGAGCAGCGCGCAGGCGTCGTTGACGAGATAGCGCGTGGGAAAGTTGTCGCTGCCGTCCGCCACGACGTCGTAGCCTGCAAGGATCTCCATCGCGTTCGCCGAAGAGAGCCGCTCGCGATAGCCCTCGATGGCCACGTGCGGGTTGACCTCCTGCAGCCGGTCGCGGGCGGAATCCAGCTTCGCCCGGCCCAGGTCGCCGGTGCCGTGGAGCAACTGGCGCTGCAGGTTGGTGAGGTCCACGACGTCGGGATCCACGATCCCGATCGTCCCCACCCCGGCCGCCGCGAGATACAGAGCCAGCGGCGACCCGAGCCCGCCGGCGCCGATCATCAGGACGCGAGCCGCGCGCAGCTTTCGCTGTCCGGCGATTCCGACCTCGGACAGCAGGAGGTGCCGCGAGTAGCGCAACACCTCCTCGTTCGAGAGCTCGACCTCCTTCCCGCGCCCGTGCGCGAGGGGAGCGCCGGCGACCACTGCTCTCGGCGATTCCCGTGTAGAGGGAGGGGCGGTCAGGGGGCGGCCTCCGGCAGGCCGAGGCTGGAGCGCCACTCCGACTCGAGGGACTGGATGGGCGCGCCGAATGCGCCCAGCAGGTCCGCCTCGATGTCGGCCGAGGCGTCGAACTGGGCCGAGGAAGCGAAGAATGTGCGCAGCGCCGGCAGCCCGCGGGTGTGGAGCAGGAACTTCACGAACGAGCCGGCCACGGGATAGCTCACCTCGAACGAAAGCGCCTGGAACGCGCGTGATGTCAGTATCTCCCGCACGGAGCCCGGGAACCTGCCGCCGGCGAAGACGGACCGGACCTCGGCGTCGATCTCGAAGTTGCGCAGCGCGGAGGGGAAGATCTCCACCTGGTTTGCGGTGACACGCACGCCACCGAAGTTCACGGCCAGGCCCTCGTCGAAGAAGTCGCTGGGCCGCCCCAGCTCCTCGATCGCGATGACGTGCGCGATCTCGTGTGGGTCCAGGGCGCGCGTCAGGAAGATCTTCCCGCCCACGACGAAGCCGCCACCCGTGCGGCGTCCGGTGAGACGCTGGATGTGGTCGGCGTCCACGAACTTGTCGAACGCGATGCGGCGGGAGAAATCGGTTGCGAGTGCGTCGCGAATGATCTCGTAGGCGCGGTCGTTGATGCGCGCCTCGAGCGGCAGGATCGTGTCCCCGGCGGCGAACCGGTAGTCGAAATGCTCCCCGGCCAGGCTCCGCACTAGCGGGGCGTCGTCGGGCACTCCCATCGGGCCGGCTCCGTTCGAGCACCCGGCGAGTGCCGTGCTCCAGACGAGGGCGAGTCCCAGGGCCGCTGGCCGGAGCCGTCGCACGGCTAGCGCTTCGCCCGGGAGCGCGCCTCTTCTACGTTCTGGACGACGCCCCGCCAGCTGCCGCCGGTGGTGAGTCCGTCGTCGTCGCCGTAGGCGAACTCCAGCATCGAGACCAGATCGATGCCAGGGTCGAAGATGTAGACCGCCCACACGGGCTTGAAGAGCTCGAGCACCTTGTCGTCGAAGCCCGAGCTGACCGGCACGATGCTGCGCGGATAGTAACGCTGGCCTTCGCTGTCGATGCGCACCTGCGAAGGCTCGAACGAGATCTCCTTCTCCGTGGACGAGAAACCGACCAGGAAGAACGTGCCGTCGCGCTGGAGATCGCCGGACACGCTGTCCGGGATCTTCCGCAGTGCCTCCTCGAGATACGTTCGCAGGTCGTCGGTGGCGAGCGTGATCACCTCGGCGTTCATGGGCATGACGTCCACGATGAGACCCTCTCCCGCCATCCGCACCGTCACGTCGCCGCGGTCGAGGAAGCCGACCGAGAGAGAGGCCGGGGGTGGCCGCTCGCCGCCGGCTGCGGAGGGGGCTGGCTCCTGCGCTGGGGCTGCGCTTTCGGCGACCCCGCCGGCGGGGGGCAGCCCCGCCC
>JACCXV010000246.1 GCA_013696835.1 Gemmatimonadota bacterium
CGCCTGGCCCGGGCGGGCTCCCAGCCGCTGGAAGGTTGCCTGACTCTCTAGAAAGAGGGCTTCGGCAGCGTCGGGGTCGCCGGCTTCGAGCCGCATGGCTCCCAGGTACTGAAGGGCGAAGGCGAACGGGGCATCGCCGCCTGCCCGGCGGCCGTGATCACGCGCCTGCTCGAAGAACTCGGCCGCTTGCTCGCGGTCTCCCTCGTTCCACCAGGCGTCGCCCAGGTTCATCAGCGCCTGTGAGATGCCGAAGACATCCCCGATCTCGCGGTAGATGTCCAGGCTCTCCTCGAAGAGCCGACGTGCCTCGCCATATTCCCGCGCGCGGCTCCTGACGTTTCCCAGGTTCATGAGCGCCCGCGCCATTCCCGGCCGGTGGCCGGCCTCTCGGAAGAGCCGCAGGCTCTCCTCGAATCTGGCCACGACCTCCGGGCTGTTGTTGCCCCGAATCTGGTCGAGCCGCCCGTGCAGGTTGAGCGCCTTGGCCCGATCCAGGCTGTCGTCGAGACCTGGACAGGCCAGCATCCGCTCGACCCAGCGGACTCCCTCCTCGAGGTGGCCCCCCAGGAACCACATGGCCGGCAGTGCGTGACTGAGCCGCACCGCCAGGTGTGACTCGCACCGCCCCAGCGCCCACTCCATGGCTGCGCGCAAGTTCTGGGCTTCGGGCTCGAGCCGTTCGAGCACATGACGCACCCCGGCATCGAACGACCCGCCGAACTCGAGCTTCTCGGCCAGTTCGGCGAAGTGCTCCGCGTGCTGCCGGCGCCAGCGCTCCGCCTCGCCGCCTTGCTCCAGCATGCCGGCCGCATAGGCGCGAATCGTGCGCAAGCGCTCGAAACGGGACTCTCCATCCGGCTTCCGAATCGCCCGCAGAAGGCTCTTGTCGATCAGCGACTCGAGCGCTGTCGGCACGTCGAGCCCTTCCTCGGCCGACGTCAGCACCGCTTCGGCCGATTCGAGCGCGAAGCCGCCATCGAACACCGACATCCTCTGAAAGATCTTCCGTTCGTCCCCATCGAGGAGCTCGTAGCTCCAGTCGAGGGCCGCCCGCAGCGTGCGGTGGCGATCGGGACGGTCGCGATCGCTCGACGTCAGGAAGTCGAACTGCCGCTCCAGTCGCGCCAGCATGGCCGCCGGCGAGAAGAGCTTGATCCGGGCCGCAGCGAGCTCGATCGCGAGCGGCAGACCGTCGAGCTGTCGAGCGAGCGCACCAACGGCGCCCGCGTTGCCGCCATTCAGCGTGAAGGACGGCTGCACGGACCGCGCCCTTTGAACGAAGAGCGCGACGGCCTCGTTGCTGACGAGACGGTCCGGATCGTCCTCATCCACGCCCGGCAGCGGCAGCGGCGCGACCGGATACTCGTGCTCCCCCTGAACTCGAAGCGCCGCCTGGCTGGTGACCAGGACGTTCAGCTGTGCGGCAGCGCGGAGAAGCCGTGAAACCACGGGGGCCGCCTCGACGATCTGCTCGAAGTTGTCGAGCACGAGCAGAAGTTCGCGGTGCTTGAGGTGTGCCTCGAGCGTCGCGATGGCGACGTTCCCATCGACGCTGACGCCGAGCACCTGCAGGATCGTCGCCGGCAGAATGCCGGGGTCCTGGACGGGGGCCAGGTTCACGTGCCAGACGCCGTCCTTGTAGTCGTCGATCACCTCGGCGGCGACCTGAAGCGCGAGTCGCGTCTTTCCCGTTCCCCCCGGTCCGAGGAGGGTGACGAGTCGTACTCCGCGGTCGTGAAGGAGCCCCCGCAGCTCGGCAAGCTCCTCCTCCCGGCCGATGAGCGGCGTCGTCTGGGCGGGCAGGTTGTGAGGGCGCGCGTCCAGCGTGTTCAGGGGCGGGAACTCGCCAGGCAGATCGGCGGTGACCAGCTGGAAGATCCGTTCCGGGCCCGTCAGGTCCTTGAGCGCTCGCTTGCCGAGGTCGCGCAGCAGGGCCCCGTCCGGCAGGCTGTCGGCGGCGAGTCGCTCGACGGCCTGCGAAAGGAGCACCTGACCGCCGTGTCCCGCGGCCAGGATACGCGCCACCCGGTTGATCGGGGGCCCCAGGTAGTCTCCCCCTCGCCGCTCGGCTTGCCCGCTGTGAAGCGCCATCCGCACCCGGATCGGATCGGGAGTCGGCCACTCCGTAGCGACGAGCGAGCGCTGGGCTGCCAGTGCCGCCGCGATTGCCGGCGGGGCGGCGTCGAAGGCGGCGAAGAGCCCGTCTCCGACATTCTTGAAGATCCTGCCACCGTGGCCCCCGATCGCATCCTCCAGGAGCGCGTCATGACGGGCCAGGGCCGACGCCATCGCGGAGCGGTGCCTCTCCCACAGTTCGGTCGATCCCTGGATGTCGGTCGCCAGGAACGTGATCGTGCCGGTCGGGGCCCCGGGCATGGATGACATGGTGGTGCTCAGGCCGAGCTCAGGTGGTGGTCGTTCTTCGGTCCGAATGAAGGACGGGCGTCCTCCTCGTTCCATTCCGCCGATGCCGGCTGGGCGATCGATCAGCTGAGGCCCTCGCCACTTTGGCAAGGTGGCGGGAACGTGTGGGAATCGAACCCACCTGGGACGCTCTACGCACCCCATGCTGGTTTTGAAGACCAGAGAGGCCACCAGACCCCATCCATTCCCGGTCGGATCCCAAGTTACTCGGCGGCCGGGACGCTCGGCCACCTCGTGGCGGCACGGGCCTTCGCCGCTTCCCGCCGGACGTCGGGCGAGCGACTTTAGGGGCATGGTCCAGACCGCCACTCCCGCACAACGCCGCTTCGACGTCGTGGTCGCAGGCAACGGGCCTGCCGGCGGCCAGGCCGCGCGCGAGCTCGCCGCGTCCGGGCTGTCCGTGGCCCTCGTCACCCGTGAGACCGAGATCGGCGTACCCGTCACGTCCACGGCGGGCACGATCTCCGAGACACTCGACGAGTTCGATCTGCCCCGCGAGGTCGTGCAGCGCGACATGAACGGGCTGCGGCTCTTCGGCCCCACGCAGAAGCTCGAGATCTGGTACGAGGAGCCGTCCGCGCACGTCATGGACTTCCGGAAGCTCAAGGAGTTCCTGTTCAGGGAAGCGGCCGGGGCGGGTGCCGTGGCGTTCACGGGAACGACGGCGCGCGAGCCGCTGCTGGAGGGAGGGCGCGTCGTGGGCGTGCGCTGCCGCGTGCGGTCGGACGGCTCCGTGCTGGACCTTCGCGGACGGGTGGTGGTGGACGCGACGGGCCCGGCCGGGGTCCTGGCCTCGCGGCTGGCCCTCCGCGGCCGGCGGCCCGCGAGGCTCGGATCGGGAGTGGAGTACGTGATGGAGGACCTTCCGCTCGACCGCGAGGGCCGCTGGTTCGACATCTTCCTCGGGCGGCAGATCGTGCCGGGGGGGTACGCGTGGATCTCGCCGGTGGCGGCGCGCAGCGCCAAGGTCGGGGTGGCGTGGATCCTCTCGTACGCCGAGCGCACGATGGCCCTCGAGGATCACCTGCGGCGCTTCATCTCCTCGGAGCGTCAGCTCGTGCCGGGGCCGGCCATCGAGACCCATGGGGGCTTCGCCTACGTCAACGGCGGCATCCGCGCGCATGCCCGCGACGGATTCCTGGCGATCGGCGACGCCGCGAACCAGATCAACCCGCTGTTCGGCGAGGGCATCCGCCACTGCCTCTGGTCGGGGCGCCTGGCCGCCCGCACCATCCGCGAGGGCTTCGAGAGCGGAGATCTCTCCTCGCGCACGCTCTCCCGCTACGACGGCCGCTGGCGCCGGTACCGCGACTTCCAGTGGCCGCTGGCGGCCTTCTTCCATCGCATGCTGTACGGCGCGACCGACGCGCAGATCGATTACAACCTGCGCACCTTCCAGCGCGCCGACCTGGACGCGATCACCCGGGTGCTCAAGAACCGCTCCCGCTGGTCCGATCGGCTGCGCCTCAGCTACCCGAGTCTGAAGACGCTCGTGCGCTCCTTCGTCTGACGCCCCTCAGTCGAGAGATCCTCCCGCGCCCATACCCGTTCCCGCATCGCCGCTCCGGTTGCGCGCGTTGACCAGGCGCACGACCGCCTGAGGATCCCGAACCGACCGGAACATGATCTCGAACCCGGATTGTCCGGCGGTGGAGAGGGCGACGGTGCCCAGTCCCAGCAGACGTTCAGTCATGGAAGTGTTCACGATCACGTTGCGCACGTCCTCCAGGCGGATCTCGCTCGACCTGCGGGAGAACAGTCCCTCGCACGTGATCGCCCGCTCGGTGGTGAGCTCGTAGCGCTGTCGCAGGACGCTGACCCAGACACCGACCAGCAGCAGCGCGCCGACCGCGACGGCCGCGGCCGCCGCAGGAGCCGGCACCGTCTCGGGAGCCGCAACCGCGCCGATGAGACCCGCGACGAGGAGGAGCGCAGCGAGTGCCACGGTCCCGAAGCGGGAGATGATCGCGGGCCTTCCCTTCCACAGTCGCTCCTCCGGCGACCCTGCGGCCACGGCGGAGACGGGATCCCGCCCGGATTCCGCCGGCGCCAGGTCGCGGCCGCAGTAGCGACAGACGATTGCAGCGTCCTGCACCTCTTCCGCACAGAAGGGACATCTCTTCATCGGCGGTTTCCCCGCTTTGTGAGGGACCGTTCGGCTGCTGGGCCGTGGCTGCATGTTCCGCCTGGCGACCCCGGAGAGTACATGAAGCCCGGCATGCCGCCACGCAAGGAAACCGGGAGCTCCACCTCGGCGCGAGCAGCCGGCGGCCGGCTTCAGCGGCGGGCCCTCCGAACTCGCTCCTGCTTCCTTGATGCCCACAAGCAGCGACATAGGTTCGCTCGCCATGACGCATGCTCCTGCAGCGCGCAGCGCCTATCGGGTCCGGCGGCTCTCGTGGCTCTTGTGGATCCTGGCCCAGGCCGCGTGCCGCTCTCCGGACGACGCTCCGGCCGGCGATCCCGCGCCCCTCGAATCGCCGCTCACCGCCTTGCTGCGGAAAACCGGCACACTGCGAGTGATTCCCGTCGAGGAGTTCGAGCGCGTCCCCGACGCCGTCGTCGTGCTCGAGGACGGCCGACTCGTGCTCCCCGAGGTGGAAGGGGCGTGGATCCACGTCACCCGCCCGGACGGCGAGGGACTCACGCGGTTGGGGGGCCCCGCGGCTGGCGCGAGACCCGGGAACGTCGCTGGACGATTCGGCTCGCTGGCCGGAGTCGCACCCACCCCGGGCGGGGGGCTGCTGGCGGCGGATCGTGCTTCCGGTGTCCTGACGGCCTTCAGCTCCGCGCTGGCGCCGGACAGCAGCTTCACGCTGCCGGAGACCCGCAGCGTCTGGCAGATCGAGGCACTGCGGGGGGGCGCATACGCCGCCGCCGTGTCCCCGCGCCACCCACTGGCGGGAGGGCAGGTGCTGACCTTCGGGGGCGCAGACTCGACCCGCGCGTGGTTCGTGCCGGACCCGATCTTCCGCCACAACCGCTGGGAGTCCGTCTCCTCGACCCGAATCGAAAGCCTGACCGACGGCAGGCTCCTCGCGTACTGGTCGCCCCTGCCCTGGGCGCGAGTGCTCAGCACGGGCGGGGATACCCTTCCACCGATCGGCAGGTTCAGCCGCCGCTACAAGGGTCCTCCCTCCGGGCCTCCCGCGGGAGCCGCGCTCCCGGCCTTGCGGCAGTGGTTCGCGTCGTGGACCCCGCTCGTCACGGTGGAGTCAGTGGGGACGATGGTGCTGTTCCAGTTCCTCGAGGCCGCATCCCCCCTCGACAGCGTCGGCACCGGAAGGGCCAGGAGTTCAGGCAGCGTCGCGCGTCGCGCCGCGGAGCCCGATGGCGCACTCGCGGGGAAGGAGCCGCGCCGCCTGTTCGTGAACGTGTACGACGCGACGGGCCGACCGCTGGCGCAGGATCTGCTGCTCCCCGCCGGCAGCAGGATCCTGCGCAGCAACGACCGTGACCACCTCTACGTGCTCACGGGCGCGTCGAGGCGGGGCCTCGAGATCGAGGTCTGGGAGCCGAGATGACCCGACCCTCAGCCATCCGCGTCACGCTCCCCGCGTCCGTTTGAGGTTCGCACCTGCAGGCGGCCGTTCACCGGAAGCGCATTGAGGAGCAGGTTCAGGCTCCCGTCACGGTTGGTGAAGGCGATCCCGCACTCCAGCCAGCGGTTCTTCTCCCCGCCTGTCTCGACGATGGTGTAGACGGTGTGGGTGGGTTGGCGACTGGCGGCGATTGCTTCCTGCGTCATGGACCTCCTCCGTTTCGTGTCAGGG
>JACCXV010000307.1 GCA_013696835.1 Gemmatimonadota bacterium
CTCAACCGCATCGTCCACCCGCCGCTGATGGCCCTTCTGCGCGAACGCCTCCGGGAAGCGCGTAGCGGCAAGAGCCGATTGGTCGTGGTCGACGCCGCGCTTATCTTCGAGCTCGGGGTGCTCGACCTCTTCGACCGGATCGTGCTGGTCACGGCGCCCGCGCAGACACGGATCGAGCGGCTGCGACGCCGGAGTGTCGACGCGTCCGCCGTCGAGGGTCTCCTGGCAAGCCAGCAACCCGACGAGGAGAAGCGCGCTCTCGCCCACTGCGTGCTGGTCAACGACGCCTCTCGGGACGCGCTCGAGGCAGCCGCCCTGGCTTGCCTGGACGGGCTTCGGGCACTCGAGCGTGACCGCAACGAGCAGCCAGGGCCAGTCTCTTCCCCCACCCCTGCCGGCGAGCGCTGACGTGTCCCTGACTCTCTACGTCACCCCGTTCTGCCCCTGGTGCGAGCGGGTGAAGGTGGCGCTGGACGGCCTCGGTCTTGCCTACGAGGAAGTCTCCATCTCCCCCAACCGGATGCTCCGCGAAGAGATCGTCCGGCTCACGGGCCAGCGGCAGGTTCCGGTGCTGGTGGACGGCGACCTCGCGATCCACGACTCCACGCGCATCCTGGAGCACCTTCGAAGGACCTACCCTGCCGGCCGAACGGAAGGAAACCGATGAGCTCCGACGAAGCCCGTCTGGACGGAACCACCCTGCAGGAGTTGCTCACGTTCGCCGAGCGCAGGCTCTACAGCGTGTACCTCGACCTGACGGTGGGGTCGAGCGGGCAGCGCTCCCACGAGGTGTTCCTGAAGAAGAAGGAGAACCAGTTCCATGAGCTGATCGGCGACGATGTGGGCGCGCGCGCGCGATTCGAGCGTGCCTTGGCCAGCGTCCGCAGGTGGATCTCCGAGGTCTTCGACGAGGCCAACCGCGGCGCCGCGCTATTCATCTCCGAGGACGGGGAGCTCGTGAAGGCGCTCCAGGTGCCGGCGGCCTTCGAGAATCTCTTCGTGCTGCAGGAGGGAGCGGTGGTGGCGCCGCTCGCACGCATCGTGGAGGATCACGATCACCACTGCGTGGTCGTGGTGGACAGCACCCGAGCGCGGATCCTGAGCGTCTACCTGGACGCGGTCGAGCGGGAGGAGAGCTACGGAAACCCCGAGCCTCCGCGGCGGACGAGCGGTGGAGGCTGGTCGCAAGCCCGCTTCCAGCGCCATCGGGTGGAGCAGGTGCAGCAGTTCCACTCCGACGTGGTCGCGCATCTGGAGCGGTTCGTCCGCCGCTACGGCTCCGACGACATCATCCTGCTCGGAACCGACGAGGGAACGGCGGATTTCCACAAGACGCTGCCGCAGGCGCTGGGGGAGCGCGTACGCTTCGTGCGGCCTGCACCGGCGGACGAGCCCGCGCCCGCTCTGCTCGAACGCATCCGCGGCATCCTCGAGGACGAGCGAGTGCGCGAGGACGAGGAGATCCTGTCGCGGCTTCAGCGGCGGGTGCGGGAGGATTACCTGGCGGTGGGGGGCATACGCGCGACTTTGCAGGAGCTCCAGTCCGGCAAGGTCGAGACGCTCGTCGTGGGGAGCACGGTCCGGCGGGACGGCAAGCAGTGCACGCGCTGCCAGTTCGTGCTGGCGGACGGCGAGGCGGCCTGTCCCTATTGCGGCGGAGAGCTCGCGCCCGTGAACCTCTACGACAAGCTCGTCGAGCTGGCCGAGCGCCATGACGCGAAGGTGGAGTTCCTCGACGGTGACGCGGAGGTCGAGCTGCAGCGGCGAATGAACGGCGTCGGGGCGTTCCTCAAGTTTCAGTACGAGAACGCGTGAGGCTTGGCGATCACGTGACGCCCCCGAATGCGTGAAGCCCGGGCGCTGGCAGCCGTGACGACCCCGCGGTGAGCCGCCGGCCCGTCTTCCTGGTCATCCTGGACGGCTGGGGACTGCGCGAGGAGACCGAGGGGAACGCCGTCATGCTCGCCGAAACGCCCGTCTTCGACAGGCTCCAGCGAACCTGTCCCTCGACGCGCCTGGCCGCGTCAGGGCTCGCCGTCGGGCTTCCCGAAGGGCAGATGGGGAACTCCGAGGTAGGGCACCTCACGATCGGCGCCGGACGGATCCCCGTCCAGGACATCACGCGCATCGACGGCGCGATCGCGAGCGGGGAGTTCTACAGCAATCCCGTCCTGGTCGATGCGATGGGAGCCGCACGCCGGCCCGCCGCCCTGCACCTCGTGGGGCTCCTCTCGAACGGCGGCGTGCACAGCCATCACAACCACTGCTATGCGCTGCTCGAGCTCGCCCGCCGGCTGGGCCTCGAGGACGTGTTCGTGCATGGCTTCACCGATGGCCGCGACACCTCGCCAACCAGCGGCGCGGAGGAGGTGCGCGGCCTGCTGCGCAGGATCGACTCGATCGGCGTCGGCGTCCTGGCCACGCTCGTCGGCCGGTACTGGGCCATGGATCGCGACAAGCGCTGGGAGCGTACCCGCGTCGCCTATGACGCGCTGACCCTGCGCCGCGGTGAGCGCAGCGCCGATCCGGCCGCGGCGCTGGAGGCGAGCTATGCGGCCGGCGTCACCGACGAGTTCGTCCAGCCGCTGATCTGCGCGGAGGGTGGGGGCGTTCGAGCCGGCGACGCGGTCGTCTTCTTCAACTTTCGCGCGGATCGCGGCCGCCAGCTCGCGTGGGCCCTCGTGGACCCCGCGTTCGATTGCTTCCCGCGCGACCCGTCGGGCGCCCACCTGATCGGCCGCATGGTGACCATGACCGGCTACGACGAAGGACTGCGGGCGGCCGTCGCCTTCCCGAGCGCGGACCTGCTCGACGGCCTGGGGGAGATCGCCGCACGGGCGGGTCTCAGGCAGCTGCGCGCGGCGGAGACCGAGAAGTACGCCCACGTCACGTACTTCTTCAACGGCGGGATGGAGCAGGAGCGCGCGGGCGAGGACCGGCTGCTGGTTCCCTCTCCAAGAGTGGCCACGTACGACCTCGAGCCGGAGATGAGCGCGCGCGAGCTCACGGACCGAGCGATCGCGGCGATGCGGGCAGGAGGGCACGACCTGCTGATCCTCAACTACGCGAATCCGGACATGGTCGGCCACACGGGAGATCTGGAGGCGGCGATCCGCGCCGTCGAAACCGTGGATCGCGAGCTGGGGCGGCTGCTCGAGGGGGTAGGGGGCACGGGATTGGTGATCGCGGATCATGGCAACGCCGAGACGATGCGCGAGCCCGACGGCACACCTCACACCGCGCACACGACCAATCCGGTGCCCTGCATCCTGATCGGTGCCGAGAGCGGAGTCGCGCTAAGAGCGGAGGGCGGGCTGCAGGACGTCGCTCCTACGCTGCTGGGGCTGCTCGGCATCCCGCAGCCGGAATCCATGCGGGGGCGCGATTTGATCGCTGCGTTGCGCGCGGACGGCGCAGGGGGCGTGCCGGCGCCGTCGGATCGCCCCCTCGACGGCGCGAGCGCCCGCGAGACGGCCGTTCGCGGGGAGCCGTAGCCGTTGGTCGGGGCGCCTCGCGTGGACGCGGCGGAGCTCTACGGTCTCCTCCAGAATCTCGCCTCGCCGATCGTGGCGATCACCTCGGCCTCGGGCCGCGAGCGCAACGGGATGATCGTGAACAGCGCCGTGCGCGCCTCGATCGCGCCGCGCCACCCGCGCCTGGCCCTGTACGTCCACACGTTCAATCACAGCCACGGGCTGATCCTGCACGGCCGGGCGTTCGCGCTGCATCTCCTGCGCGACGACCAGTGGGACCTGATCCATACGCTCGGTTTCGCGAGCGGCCGAGAACGTGACAAGCTGGACGGCCTGTCGTTCACGACCGGCGAGACCGGCTGCCCGCTGCTGCACGACTGCTTCGCGGCGTTCGAGTGCCGCGTTGCCAACCACATGCACGCGGGCGCGTCGACCTTTTTCCTGGGCGATGTGGTGCACGCGATCCGCGGGACGGGCGAGCGGGTCATGACGGCGGCCCACTTCCGTGCCAACCTGCGGCCCGACTGGCGGGCCGAGTACCTCGAGAACCTCGCCAGCGCGCAGGCGCTCGCCGACTCGGCGCTGGACGCTTCCGGCGCCGCCGTCTCATTCGGCGGTTCGGGGGGTGACGCATCTAGCGACGCATCTGGTCAATCGAGTCGAGACTGAGGTCGTGAAAGGCCTTGACAAGTCTGGGAGCGTGCGCATCTTCCCGCCCCAAGATTTATGCTATCGCAGTTCATTCGGGCATACGTGGGAGAAGTCCAGGGCTCGGCACGACGGGCCCTGGACTTTTTTTTGTTGCGCCGCCGCGCAGTGCAGCTGGACGGAGCCGCAGAGGCCGTCGGGACCTCGGCTCTCGGATGATGGAAGGAGGTGAAAAGAGATGAATGGTGACAGAGTGACCGGCACCGTGAAGTGGTTCAACGACGCCAAAGGCTACGGCTTCATCCAGCGTGAAGGCGGCCCCGACGTGTTCGTCCATTTCTCCGCGATTCAAGGCAACGGCTTCAAGAGCCTCGCCGAGAACGACCAGGTCGAGTTCAAGCTCGGCCAGGGGCCCAAGGGCCTCCAGGCGCTCGAGGTGACGAAGGTCTAGCCCCCCGGTAGCCGGAGCGATCCGGCAGGCGGTCGCACGACACGAAAAGCCCCTCGCGAGAGGGGCTTTCGCTTGCCTGGAAGTCGTCAACCATTCCCAGGGTTACGGGTCAAAGTGTCGATAATGAAAGCAATACGCGCTATGTTGTATGGGGTTGACTCTTTTCCCCTCCCCCTCCCTCCCTTCTAACTCTCCCGAGCGAGGCGATCTGCCCATGGTGAGGACGTATCAGGATGGTCCCCCCGAGCGAGAATCGAGCACCGCAAGATCCGAATCCGATCCTGGGCTTGAGTCGGACCGTGGCTCCCGGGACGTGCGGACCCAGCTGGAAGCCCTGGCGGCCCACCTCGCGAGCCGCCGGGAGCAGATCCTTGAAGCCTGGCGGGCCGCTGCAGATCGGGATCCGGCGCTGGCGACCGCCTCCCATCTGACCCGCTCCCAGTTCATCGACCACATTCCGCAGGTCCTGAATTCCTATGAGGAGCGGCTCCGAGCGGCAGGCGTCACGGTGGCGACGGAGTTGGGAGACGAGCAGGGGAAGCGGGCGTCCGATGAACGCAGGACGATCTCCCTGCACGGGCGGCACCGCTGGCAGCAGGGCTACAACCTGACCGAGCTCACCCGCGAGTTGGGGGTCCTGAACCTCACGCTCATGGAAGAGCTCGAGGCCTACGCTCGGGATCGCGCCGGCCTGCATGGCCAGGTGATGCCGGCAGCCCGACGCAGCCTGGGCTTGCTGCTCGGCCATGCCGTCACGGACAGCGTGGCCGAATACTTCCGCCTGCAGCAGATCGAGGCCGCCGGGCGCATGCGCAAACTCGAGCAGGCGCTCGCACATGTGAGCGGAACCGCGACCGAGAGAACGACGGCGCTGCGGATGGCCACACACGATCTTAGGGGGAGTCTGAGCGTGGTCGAAGGCGCGGCCTCGATGCTGCAGCTGGCCGACCTGCCAGATGCGGAGCGCACGCGCATGCTGGGGCTCGTGCAGCGGGGGATGGGCTCGCTGCACCAGATGCTGACCGACCTCATGGACCTGGCGCGCCTCGATGCCGGTCAGGAGCGGCGCCACCTGCAGACGTTCGACGCGTCCGCGCTGCTGACCGACCTGTGCCATGCAAGCGAACAGATAGCCGAGGCACGGGGGCTGACCCTGACGGCGGAAGGGCCGTCGGATCTGGTGGTGCAGGGTGACCCGATCCACGTGCGAAGGATCGCCCAGAACCTGCTGCTGAATGCCATCAAGTACACCCATGAGGGAGAGGTCCGCTTGACGTGGGAGGAGCAGGACCCGCAACGCTGGAGCTTCAGCGTCCGCGATACTGGGCCGGGGATCGATCTGAGCTCGAGCGCCCTATTCGCGGGTGAGCTCGGGGAAGCCACGGCCGACGCGCACGAGCTCGAGGGGAAGAGCGCCGCGATGCTCGCGGACGGGGAAACGCCGCAGGAGCACCGCGCTTTCGCCTCGGAACGGGGCGAGAAGCGTGAAAGCGCGGTGCGCGGACAGGGCGAAGGGATCGGGCTCTCGATCGTGAAGCGGCTCTGCGAGCTGCTCGACGCCGGCCTCGAAGTCGAGAGCCAACCGGGCGCAGGCTCCACGTTCCGCGTCCTCCTCCCCCGGCGGTACAAGGAATCTCACACGGGGGCTCCGAATGGCCGCTGAGGTGCAACCCCGCGGGGTGCCTGGCTGACCGCGGGGGAGCCATCTGGTCCGGCGGAGGGTAGTGCAACCACTAGACGCGAGCTGCCGACCGCTCGATGCTACGTGATGTAGGGCGTGCTCCTGCTCGTCACGATCCAGCCCTCTTTTCGACGCTGGACGAGATACTCCTCGGTCGCAGCCCAAGCCAGCTTGCGTCCAACGGTCAGCTGTCCCACCAGGTACGCCGTGACCTTCACGGTTCGGTGAGACGTGAACTCCGGGCGACCCAGGCGTACTTCAATCTCGTTCGCATGCTTCCTCTCGCATCCTGCTGGACAGATCTGCGCGCGGATGCCGGTACGAGGCAGCTCGCCCCTTAGTGTCTCGATCGTATGCGGATCCCACTGCGTCGGAGCAGCCACTCCACTGGGGTGGATGCCACTGACGAGAAACACGGGGGGATCCGTATGCAAACCGTCAGGGAGCCGTGCAGCGTTGCTAGCCTCCCATTCATACCGATGGATCAAGATCGCACGGTAAACGGCGGCGACTTCCCTCGCTTCAAGCGAGCTCGGCGGGTGATGGACGCGCTGGTCCCCAGCGTCGGCCCCGTAGTCATCGTACGATACCTGCGTGCTGCCGACGAGCCCGCCGACGGCACCCCCCAGCGTGAGCCCGAAGACCCCAAAGACGATACCCGGGTCCAACTCGCCGCACCCAGCGAAGCATTCGCCACTGATGGCAACTGCACCGACGCCGGCGGCTGCACCGGCGAGTAGCCCCAGCAGCAGTCCCTTCCCAAAGCCTGATCCTGTCCGCAGCCGAACACGTTTGATCTCGCCTCTCGAGAACGTAGTCACCCTCTGCCCGTCCAGAACACGAAGCGAGAGGTCGAGTCCCCAACAT
>JACCXV010000335.1 GCA_013696835.1 Gemmatimonadota bacterium
GCCCGAGAAGGACAGCACAACGAGTAGGTGACGTAGGCGTTCTTGAAGGTAGTGCCGTTCGTGCCCATGATGTCGCGTATGCCGCCCAGCTGTTCCATGGAGCGCTCGTCTAGGTCGTCAGTCATCACGAACACTATGTTCGGGCGCTCGGCCGTCTGGGCCTCGGCCTGCTGGTTCTCCTTGAGGAGCTCATCGCCGCTCAGCACCAATACTACGGTCACCATAGCTGTCCCTAACGCACCAAACAGGAGTATGAGGCGTTTCACACTGTATCCTTTCCACAGAGCGGGACGGTGACATAAGATGCGAAGTACCCCATCCCTGTTACGCAACGCTCGCATCTTACACTACACGATGATGGAGATGCATCGCCCAATGGGGTTGGTTTCGCAATTGTTCTAGCGAATCTCCCAGAACTCCACTTCCACGACGAGGTATGAATAAGGCTGCTGAAGCAGGGCCGGAGCTGCTACGCCCCGACCCTCGCTCCATTTGCACCCTCCTCACAGCCTAAGGGAAACCCACGATCGACTTCTCTGTAGCGTCGGTTACCTTGGTGTCCGTGCCCGAACCCCCGTTTAGCGAGTCATTGCCGCTAACCCCATCTTGGCTGTTTAGCGCATCGTTGCCATCCTGCCCATACAGGCTGTCTGCACCCGAGTTGCCCTTCACATTGTCCGCTCCACCACCGCCATAAAGCAGGTCGTTGCCTCCCAGTCCTTCTATGGTGTCGTTGCCCCCCATCGCGCAGATGACGTCCGCTGCTGAGGTGCCACTAAGGGTCTCAGCTGCTGAGGTTCCACTCTTGGTGCAGCTCTTGAAGGTGGCCGTGTAGGTGCTTGGGGTTGCCCCTGTAACGATTGAGTGTTGCTTGCCTTTACCATCGGACCACGAAGAGAACACGTAAGTCTTCCCGGAGAGTGTCTGGGATGAGGGGGCGTTTACGTTCAGTCTGTAGCCTTCCCATGAAACGAACGCCCGCGGCGCTGTGAAGGTTGTACCGTTGAGCTGCAGCGACAGACCGCTCGGGTTGCTCTGGAACGTGACGTCCACTCGGTTCGGCTGTAGATTCTGGGTTATCGTCTTCGAGAGGCCCTTGGAGTCGGTCGCGGTAAGCCGGATCTCCATGTAGTTACCCGCGCCGGTTGAGAGCAGGTCCTCGGGTGGGGGCGCGTTGAACGTCAGGCTGGTGCCGGTAGCCGAGAGGAATGGGTGCCAGTGATTGCCATTGTGGTGCCGGCGGATTTCCCAACTGAGGGCGCTGGCGGCCAGCGCACCGTCTTCAGCGTCGCTGGCGCTGCCTTGCAACGTGATCTGCTCCCCGACCTTGAAAAGCTTGGTAAGAGCCGGCGATTGGATCGTCGGTTGGGGTGGAGTGTTGCCCGGGAAAACCTTGACCGTGGCCGGGGCAGATACCGCCCCGCGGGCGTCGCGCACCTTCAGGGTGACCGTGAAAGAGCTCGTAGGAACCGTCGTGTAGGTGTGGCTGGTGGTAGGGGTGGTAGTCTCCTTCGGTGCGGTCCCATCGCCGAAATCCCACTGATAGGTTAGCGGTGTGTCGCCGTCGGGGTCTGTGCTGCCTGAGCCATCGAAGCTGACCGTCAAGGGGATCGGGCCGTAGTTCGGGCTCGTCGTCTTGACGGAGGCGGTAGGCGATTGGTTGCCGACCGCATAGGAGATACGGTGCACTTCCCCACCGTTGGCATAGGTGGTGTAGTAGAGTGCCTGGCTCGAGCCGTAGGGGCCGAAGGTCATGGCGGTGGGACCGCCTGCTCCCAGCCCGCTTGCGAACTCCGTCCGCGTGAAGCCACCCTCATCATTGGGCGTTAGCTTGAAGATCTTGTTGCAGACGTAGTCGCCGAAGAGGTAGGAGCCATCGTAAGAGCCGGGCCAGGCACCGTTCGGCGCGAACGCGCCGCCGGTCACGGACGCGCACCCCGTATTACTGTGGCTGTACTCGTGTACAGGCGGCGTGTAGGGTGCGGCGGTACAGACTACAGAGCCTGCACGGTCAGGGTTGTCGTGGGTTCCCTCGCAGAGATTCCAGGCGTAGTCAGCTCCGGCCGTGCCTTGGTCGACCTCCTCCCAAGCGTTCTGGCCAACGTCGTTTATGAAGAAGCGCGTACCAGCGGCATTAGGGTCGAAGGCGAAGCGGAAGGGGTTCCTCAAGCCCCAAGCGAAGGTCTCCTGGCAGTTCTTGCCGGGGTCGGTGCGGCCGGT
>JACCXV010000346.1 GCA_013696835.1 Gemmatimonadota bacterium
CTCGGCTCAACCTGAGCGAGGGCTACCGGCGCGACCCGGACTATCGCCAGGAACACGATGAGGGGACCGACAGCGGACTCACCTCGGACACGCCCGCTGCGGCGAAACAGCGCTGCTGCCCTCCTGCGCGGGACTCCGCGAGGGCCACGGAGTCCTTCATGATGGCGAATCGCCTCCTCCCCACTTCTTGGCGGGTTCATTCTGAGCGCGCCGCACTCAGGCCAGATGGTAGTCGAGGGGTCTCCCGGCGCGAAACTCACTCTCCGTACGTTCCAGTGATGAACACCGGGCGCTGGCCGAGCTGGAGCACTCCAGAGCACGTTCAGGCCATGGATGCGGTGTCGGATCTCGCCGGGCCCAACTCCGCCGTGCAGTACCTGCATCTGGTGGCGGCAGTGGGGATGGTCTCAAGGCACTTGGGGCATGATCGGGTGTCCGGTGGCGGCGGGCTCTTGATGAACACCTTTGTGATGAGATAGACGACACCGGCGATGATGACGAAGTCCAGCAGGGCTCCCAGAAGGTCGCCCAGGAGAAGTGCGTTCTCCACCACCTTGCCCTCCACCGTGCTGCGCTCGAGAACCACGCGGACCGTGCGCCAGGACCCGCCCGGAAGAGCGACGCCGACCAGGGGCATGATCACGTCGGCAACGAACGCAGAAACGACCTTCCCCAGCGCCGTCCCGATGACGACTGCGAGGGCGAGAGCCACGATGTTCTGCTTGATCAGCCAGTCGCGAAAGCCCTGAAGCATCGGTCACCTCCATCTGGGTTCACGTTTGACCTCGTCAAGGGGGGAGGCACCCGAGCGCTACGCAGTGGGTTCGCTTCCATGGATGGCAACGATTCTGAAGATGGTGCCTACGGAAAAACCGATCGTGTACCGCAACGCGCAGTCGGTCCTGACGCCACCACCTGCTGGAGCTCCGAACTGGACCTCCATGCGAATCACGGCGGAGAGCACGATCACGAACGACTCGAAGGGGGCGACTGTGATCGGTCTGGTGGAAAGATCGGGTTGGGTGGCCACGACGGTGATCTGACACTGAGCCCGCCCGTTCTCGAGCTTCAGTGCCAGGTCCGGGGTGCGGTCGGTGTGATTTTCGTACAGCCGCGCCGTGGTTCCGCTCGAGCCTCGCAGGATACCCATGAGCTCCTGTGCCGGAAGCGGTTGGCCCAAGAGCAAGGCTACAGCAACCATGGTGAGAACGTGCGTTGGCGCTTTCATGCAAACCCTCCTTCGGAGATACTCCGGGTTGCCCGCCAGGATACTCGGCGAGATCACCCACATAGAGTATCCTGGCGGGACGGCCAGAGGAATCTGCTTGCGTCACCCAGTGATGCCGCCCAGGTGTCAGGCGCTTCTGGGGGTCATATCAGCAGGGCTGTTCCGGCGGGGGCGTTTCACCGGCTGATCGGAGCTGGGGTCTAGGCGGGAGGGCCATTTGGTCCTGCGGAGTGAGGGCGGGGCACGCGGTAGCGAGTCAGTCCCGTGGCGGGCCAGGGACGTGCCGAAATGTGACTAAGGCCTTCGCAGGGGCTCGTACGGCTTCGGCAGACCAAGACGACCACCGCGTCACCCGGTGTCCGTCGTAGAAGCTGCCGCCAGCGGCAACCACCGCCCGGAACCAGCCGCTGTTCTTCCCCGCGAACACCAGGCCTCCCGCGGCAGCCAGCGTGCCCCCGGTCGGGTCCGCCGTCCTCACCGCTAGAAACGGCCGACCTGTCCGACTTGGAGGCTAGCCCCTTCGCTACGTAACTGGGCCCCCGGACTCCCCACGGAGCCGCAGCGATTACCGACTGATTTCCGGTGGCCGAACGGCTGCGATTCCCGAGCGGAACCGAGCATGAACATCGCGTGTAGGCGTAGGGAGAACATCCTACTTCGGAGAGCAGGTCATGAGAGAAGTTTGCGCTGCGCGACTTTCAATGTATCCGGCCGTGTTTGGCCTGTTGTCTCTGTCTGCAGTGTTCCATCTCGCGACCGGCCAGCAACGGCTGCTGCTCCCCGAGGGTACCGTCATTACTGTCAAGACCGCGGCGCCACTGAGTTCGGCGAGCGTCCGCGAGGGCGAGGCGTTTCGGACCACGGTCGCCGATTCGGTGCGCGTGGAAGGCTTCACGGTAATCCCGGAGGGTAGCACGATAGACGGGGTTGTTACTTTGGTCAGACGAGCCGATGAACGCCAATCCGGGGTCATCGGAGTCGAGTTTAACCGCCTACGACTTCCGAAGGGTTCGGAGGTCGTCATCGACGGCAAGCTGACGAGCCTGGATCCAAGTGAGCGACGGCAGATCGATGCTCAGACGGACGCGCAGGTGCTCTTCGTCGGCGGCCGCCGGGGCACAGGCGCAGCCATTGGCGCCGTGGGTGCCAGCGGGGGTGCGGGCAGGGACCCGCTCGGGAACGTCCTTGGAGCGTTGGGGACGCTTCTCTCGAAGGGGGCCGACGTGACCGTCCCCGCCAATACCCCACTGGCCGTTCAGCTCGAGCGGGGACTCACGATGGGGGTGATGTCGACGCAACCGATTCGCGGCAGCGACGCGTTCACGATCTACACGTCGGCCAGCGCCATACGTGCCGGGCAGCAGGCGCTACGCGCGAAGGGTTATTATCGCGGGGCTACCGACGGCGCCCTCAACGAGGCGACTCAACGCGCTCTCGTGGAGTTCCAGATTGATAGCGACATCATCGCGACGGGCAACCTGGACGGGCGCACGGCGGAGGCCCTGGGGCTTCAACTGGCTCGCGGGGCGAGCACCCTGACCCCCGCCGAGGCGACGTTGCTACGTCGCAACGCGCAGATCTTGACGACTCGATACCGGAATACGATCGGCATCGCAGAGGGTGGACGTCTGGACCAGCGACGCACGTACGATCCGGCCGAGATCGAACTGTACTTCGCGCTTTCTGCATTCAGCGACAATGCCAGCCTGTACGAAGAGATGCGGCGGTTATCCGGCAACGTGGAGGGGCAGACGGCAGCGGGGAGCGCCTTGGCAGGCGCAGCACGTCGAGTCGATGAGGCCTTGCGGACCGTCCGCGTTTCGCCGCGTACAGAGGCGATATGGGGGGCGCTCCAGGAGGACCTGGCGCGTCTCGACTCGACTTATGCACGCCGCCAGTAGTCAGAACTCGCCATCGATGATCGCCGCGGGACCGAGCCTCGACCGGCAAGGACGCTACGGCCCGGGCAAGAAAGGGAGGGCCCCAAGATCGGCCCTCCCTTGTTTTCGGGACTCCCCAGGACCTCATCGTGGCCGGGTGCCGACACCCGGTGAAACCAGGATAGACAGGGTCAGTTCTTGCTGAGGTCCCGGTAGTGTCCCTTCACCTTCGTGCCGTCCGAGCGGGTGTAACCCGCTATCCATGCGCGGTTGCGTTCTCCGCCCCTTGGCCGCTCGGCCTGGTCTGATTTTGAGTACTTGTTGCTCTTGGGCCGCTTTCCGGAACGATCCACAGAAGCCCGTTCGAGCTTCCACGCGCGACCGCCGCTCTTCTTGGCCATTTTTCCCTCCTCATGCTACGAGATTCCGCAGGCTCGGCCTCCCGAACCCATTGCCGTGATCTAGGGTTCGCGAAGACTTCCAGCAACCGCCCGATCCACTTCGGGGCAATGTTGGCACATCGCGATGCGGCTACCCAGGGAGTCATCCCAAGCGCGCGTATCCCCCCGACGATGCAGGACTACGGCAGGGGCTCGTACGGCTTCGGCAGACCGAAGACGACCACCGCGTCACCCAGGTGTCCGTCGTAGAAGCTGCCGCCAGCGGCAACTGCCACCAACTGTTCTCCATCGAGCGAGAACGTGACGGGCGGCGCGTTCACGCCGGCGCCGCACTGGAACTCCCAGAGCAACTCGCCGGTTGCCGCATCGTAGGCCCGGAACCAGCCGCTGTTCTCCCCCGCGAACACCAGGCCTCCCGCTGTGGCCAGCGTTCCCCCGATCGGGTCCGCCGTCCTCACCGCCCAGACGACACTTCCCGTACCGATGTCGACCGCGCTGAGAGTGTCCCAGGACGGCTCGTCCGGGATGAGGCCCTCGTCGCTTCCCATGTAGAGCCTACCCTTCTGATAGCGACGCCGAGCCCACCTCAAGGCTCGCACCAAAGAGAAAGGGCGACGGTTAACCGCCGCCCTTGCCTTATCTGCAGACGCAGGGGTCAGAGGATGAGGCGCTTCCTGCGGAGCTCCTTCGCGACGGCTTCCGCCACGTCATCGACGAGCTTGGACACCTTGCCCCCGCGGACGCCCTCACTCAGGCCCGCCCACATCAGCCTGCCCTCTTTCACATCGTAAACGTTGGTCTCAAACCGGACTTTGTCGTCAGACTGTGCGTAGCGCCTATCGTCCACACGGTGAGTCCAGTCGTGGTAGGCATAGAAATCGTAGTAGCGATCAGGGTAGCGCCCGGGGGACCAGGCACGCTGCTCCTCCTGCCCGACAAGACGCAGAGTGACGGCGCCATCGACACCAGTGCCGGCAACCTTGCTGCGGAGCTGTGTTGGGTCGCGGAGCTCTTCCATCGTCAGAAAGGCGTAGGATGGCACCGCGCGTGCGCGGCCGATCGAGAGGGCCATCGCGTCCTCTGCGTCGCGGCGGAGGGGCTCGTTATGCGTCATCGCGACGACCAGGACCTTCGCGAAGTCGGCGTGCCGGGGGGCTGGGCTCGTCCAAGAGTCGGTGATGGTCGCATGTGGCACACAAGCTTGTATCGCCATGACGGTAAGCAGCCAGGCAGTGCCCCTGGACACATGGCTCATCGGGTGCCGCCTCCCTCTTGACCAGATCATCGTCGCTGATTCTTGGAGCTTCCCCCCGCGACGGTTGCTGCTGTCGATCAAGATCCCCGGCTCCTGCACGCGCCTTCGCGGCGCTTTCGGACAGTCGCGTGTGACGTGGAACGGTGGGCCGGGCTTACCGCAGCGGGCGCAGACAAAGGTCATCCGGAGTTACGCGAGTCGCCAGAGACGAGGCGCTGGAAACGAGGATTCGACCGCAGCGGGTCGAAGTTTGGGTCAATTCGTAGCCAGCCCGGCGAGAGGTAGTACGGGATCTTGAGCAGCGGCTCGAGCTGATCGAGCGCCTTCTCAGGCTCGCCCACGAGCAGGTAGATGCGTGCCAGCTGGTGCTGGTAGTACGGGCCGTTGAAAGCGTCGGTATCGATCGGACCGAGCGCCACGCCGCGCTCGCCCTCGCTGATCGCGTCAACCTTGCGGCCCAAGTAGGCAAACGCGAGCCCGAGAAGCACGTGCCCGTCCGCGTCGTCGGGCGTGTCGCGAAGCTGCTCCTCGAGAGCGATGCGGGCGGAGTCGGCATAGACACGCGCGCCGGCTTGGTCGCCGCGGAGCGCGCACGTCTGTGCCAGCACCAGGCCCCAGGAGCTACGGTCCTCGCCGAACGCATCGACGTCCAGCCCCAACAAAAGCCGCTGCTGCGCGTCGTCGAGTAGCCAGACGAGGTCCCAGTAGGTTGCCACGTAGGTGACGAGCGCCGTGGGCTCCACATTCTCGGCTGCGACCCCCAGGACCGTTCGTGCCGTAGCCAGGTTGCCTTGGGCGAGCGGCACCATGGCCCTTTCCTCGATAGCGGCGGGGTCGGTGGGGGAGAGAGAGAGCGCTCGGTCGAACGCCTCCTGGGCTTCCGGATAACGCCGGAGCCACAGCAGCGATCGCGCAAGCCGCACGGCAGTTGGTACCGAGCGGGGATCGAGACCCTGCGCGCGCCTGAAGTGTGCGAGCGCCACCTCCCAACGACCGACTGTTAGCTCTCCAATTGCCGTGGCCGAAAGAAGGTCGACGTTGTCCGGTGCGCCGCGAAGCCCCTTTGCGTACGCGGCGACTGCTCCGGCCGGGTCGCGATGGACGAAGTTGTAGTAATCACCGCGGGCCAGGTGGCTCTCGGGCCTGCGGGGCGCGAGCGCCATGGCTCTTTCGGCGGCCGCACGCGTCCGAGCCGCGCGCTCGGAAGTTGGTACGGCGTTGTTGTAGTAGAGAGCATGGACGCGCGCGAGCTGCGCCCACGCGGGGGCGAAAGTGGAGTCGAGCGTTACTGCGCGCTCGTAGAACTCGATCGCGCGGCGCAGCCCCTCGGGAGCGCCACTCCCGGCCCACGCTTCCTCACCTTTGAGGTAGGCGTCGTAGGCGGCGAGATTTGTCGTGGGCTTGGCTTCCAGCGCCTGCCGCTGCTTGGTACCGAACGCCACGTCGAGCTCACCCGCCACTCGTGCAGCGATGTCGGCCTGCACTTGGAAAACATTCGTCAGAGCGGCATCGAACGGCTCCTGCCACCTTGTGCTCGGAGCGCGACCGGCGGCGACCTCCACCAGCTCGGGGCTCACCCGCACCCGGCTCTGCCCACCGGCACTCTTCTCCCAACGCACCTTCCCCACCACCAGGTAGTCGGCCCGCAGCTCGCTTCCAATCTGAGTCAGGCTCTTGGTGCTCTTCTTGTACTCGGCCGAGCTCTGAGTGGCGATGACCTCGAGCCCGGGCAGGGCCGCCAGCTTGCCGCGCACCTCGTCCGTCATGCCGTCGGCGAAGTACTCGTCCTCGGCCGCGCCCAGGTTCTCGAACGGGAGC
>JACCXV010000362.1 GCA_013696835.1 Gemmatimonadota bacterium
TGATTGACAGTGTCGTGAAGCCGGGCGTACCTTTCGGACCCTTTTCACCATGGGTAGCGACTTGATCTCTCTTTCGTCAGACCGCCGCCGCGCCGTCGAGGCCCTGCTCAACCGGCTGGCTGGAGTACAATCGGCCAGGGTCGAGACCACCGAGGCGGGCCAGGTGGAGCGGATCCATGTCGTCTCCACCGGCAAGTTCTCAACAAGCCAGCAGGCGCGTAACGTCGAGTCCGCCCTCCTGGCGGCGCTGAACCTCGACGTCGATCCGGGCCTGATCACGGTCGTCTCGCTCAAGTCGGACGGCGACGACCCTTCGGAAGCCTCCTCCGCCCCGCAGCCAGCCTTCGACCGCCGCGTGCGCCTGAACAGCATCCTGTACCAGCAGGAGGGGTTCAAGGTCACGGCCCACGCCGAGCTCGGCTGGGAGGGCCAGACCGTCCGCGGCTCGCATACCGATACCGACACGGCCAAGGGCCGCATGATGGCCGCCGCCCGCGCCACGATCGACGCGCTCGAGCGCATCGTGGAGGGCAGGGCCGGCTTCTTCCTCGAGGGACTAGAGACTCACCAGACATTCGAGCGTACTATAGCCGTGGTCGCCCTGCGAGTGCTCTCCGAGACCCGCAAGACCGACCTGGCCGGGTGCGCGATCGTGGACGAGGACGCGAACTACGCGGCCGCCCAGGCGGTGCTCGGGGCCGTGAACCGCTCCTTCCTGCACCTTTTGATGGCCCCCGGCTCCGCCACCGGCGGAAGCCCACCCGCAACGACGTCAACGAATGGAGAGGCCCGAGAAAAGTACGCCACGAGCTGAGCCGAGCGGATTGAGCGGAGCGACATCCTTGTTGGCCGCTGTCGGGCAGATGACCTGCCCGGGCGGTAGAACGCAAGAGGGAGGTGTTGCTCTTGATCAATCCAAGAAATTTCCTGGCCGTAGGAGTTGTCGGCGGGGTTTGGAAATTCTTTGCCGCACTCTTAGGAACGCACGCCAACTTAGGCTAACAGCGTACTAGATCGGGCCTCTCCGACTTCACATGATAGCATTAAGAATATTTACCGGCTTCCTCTTTTTCTGTAGCGCCATAATTGCGTTTGTACTTGCAGAGGCGAATCGTACAGTTTTGTCATGGCAAGACGCCCTTGGCCTCATTCTGTTCTTCATGATTAACGTTGTGGCTGAGACCAAGCCTCTTAAACTCCCCAGTTCAAGAAGCGATAGTAAAGCCGAAATCACCATATCTGGTCTATCATCTTACGCGCTACTTGCCCTATTCCATCCGCTCCACGCAGCTCTTGCTAGTGCCGCGGCCGTTGCCACTGCGCAGGTATTTATAGAAAAGAAAACCCCCTTAAAATGTGTTTTTAACACGTGCCAATCGTTTATTACAGTCGCCGCAGCAAGTCTAGCATTTCACAACATAACGCAACTGCAACTCAAATCCGTTATACCACCGTTAGTGGTCGGTCTTGCGTGCGCTATCACCGTTTACTTTATCATCAATACGAGCCTTGTGAGCGTTGGGCTAGCCCTTCTGGCGAACTCTAGCTTTTTTCGAACATGGGCGAGTAATTTCCGTTGGGAGTTGATATACATTGGTGGTACTATTCCGTTGGCGCTTCTTTTGATAGTTGCGTACCAATACTTATGGATTGCGGGCCCACTGCTATTTATTGCTCCATTGTTTCTTCTTAGGGAGGCCTATGCCCAGTACGTCCGTCTTAAGACGACTTATACGGAAACCGTCCGGACGCTCATCAAAGTCATTGAGACACATGATACATATACTGCCGGGCACTCACTCCGCGTTGCAGAGTATGCAAAGAGAATTGCGGTAGCGCGCAAATTGTCAGTGAAGGAAGTGGAGAAGATTGAGATTGCTGCTTACCTTCACGATTTGGGCAAGGTTGATCTTGCTATTACCCACCTCGTTCGCAAGCCTGGAAGGCTTACGGCCGAAGAAAAGAGGCGCGTTCAACTACACCCCCTTGTTAGTGCCGATCTCGCAGCGCAAGTGACGTTTTTCAAGGGCGATATCGAGGACATTATCCGACATCATCATGAGCATTTTAACGGAACCGGTTACCCTCACAAGCTGAGTGGCCACGCTATCCCGCTGGGTTCCCGGATTATTTTAATAGCCGATGCTTTTGATGCAATGACGTCGAACCGTATGTATAGAAATGCTCTCGACTTAGATAACGTGCGGTCAGAGTTTATTAGATTTTCTGGTATTCAGTTTGACCCAGAGCTTGTACCGCTACTTCTTGAGCACTGTGCAAGAGACGCTGCATTTGTTATCCCGCAAGTTGAGATTCCGTATGAAGAATTTCTGTCGGCCCAGATAACTGAACCCGAGGCGCAAAGCATTAGCGCCTAGGTGGGGGGTATTTGGCGTAGGTGAGAAAGGTGCCTCGGGCGGGCGTCACTGTTGTGCATACCCTTGTAGGCATACCAGCAGATATAGGCGATCTTGAGAAGATCGCCTATTGTCGTTCGTTTGCTCGGTTACTGGTGGGTCTTGGTGAGGTGGAGATAGCAGTTTCATATTTGGAGTTTGCGATTGCACTTGCCGCGTCGAGCGGGTCAAACCGGGACCTTTCTGATCTACACGCGGATTATGGTCTTGCTCTTTGCAGCAAGGGGGAGTGGGAAGGGGCATTGGAGAGCTACACGAGGAGCTGGAATGTCAGAACGCACTGTGCTCCGGAGAATCGTGCCCGAGTATTAAATGGCATTGCGAATCAGGAGTGTGGGCTAGGTAATTGGCGGCGGGCATCGGAACTATATGGTGATGCAAGCAAGGTCGCGCCAAGGAGCGTATGGGCTAGTTATGCCGAGGCCAATATGGCCATGCAACTCGCTCACCGGGGGCAGCTCGCACCGGCGCTTGAGATGGACTTGCGTGCACTTAGAAGTTTGGAGGAGATGGAGGATGAATGGGGGTGGCAGCACGTTTCGGCGAATTTACTTTATCACTACGTGTTGGACAATAACCATAGAGCGGTGGAGAAGTTGCGAATCAGTCTTGAACAACGGCTAGCTTCGGGCGTGCCAGGAGTATGGAAGTTTGATGTGCTTGACACGCTGCTCGTGTACTCGCTCAAAGTAGGTGATCTAGAAGATGCTGCCGTGATACGTGACAAACTGCGTAGAGCGGCTTTACAGCAAGAGAATTGCATACAACAGGGGTGGTTACGACTGCGTGAGGCTATGTGGATGCGGCACGCTGGAGACTCAAGGGGCAGCATAGCTACCCTAGAGCGGAGTCTTCAGTCAAAATTGAAGGACGCATTGCTAATAGCTTTGACTCAGTTTGAGTTAGCGTCCGGTGCGGCGGTGATCCGCGAGGTGGCGCTTGCCTCCCGAAGTGCAGATATTGCATTCCGAATGTTTAGAAAGCTTGGTTTTACCAGAGACGAGATACGTCGGCGACGACAGTTGTTGACTAGCATGGCTGTTCAGCCGACGCGTCCCACACGGACAGGTGGCGCATTTAATGAATATATAGGTGCATCACAAAGTATATCAAATGTAAGAAAGTTGTGCCGGCGGGTGGCGAAGTCTGAATGTATTGTTGTGCTTCTGGGGGAGTCGGGCACGGGCAAGAGCGCCTTGGCGCGGTTGATTCACGTGTCTTCAACTAAGGCGGCTCGCCCATATGTCAAGTTTGACTGTACATGCAACGATGAAGGGATGGTTGAGAGTCTCTTGTTTGGCCATGTAAGGGGGGCTTTCACCGGTGCCGTGGGAGTGAGGGTGGGTTTGGTGGACGTGGCTTCAGGGGGCACTCTTTTCATCGACGAAATAGGGGATTTGCCTTTAGCAATGCAGTCGAAGCTGCTAGCTCTGCTCGAGGAAGGTACGTTTAGACCTGTAGGGGGGCATGCTGAGAAGCGTGTTCAGGTTCGGTTTATCGTCGCTACCAACCGCAATCTTGAGGCTGATGTAGCGGAGGGTAGATTCAGAGAAGACCTGTTCTACAGGCTCGGAACTTTCATGATCACCCTTCCGCCGTTGCGGGAGCACACCGAAGACATTCCTCAGCTTGTGGAGAAGTTTCTAGGGGAATTGAACGCCCGGCATGGGCAGGGGAAGCTCTTGATGCGCGGAGTCCTCGCTCGTCTTCAGGAGTACGACTGGCCGGGTAACGTTAGGCAATTGAGTAGGGCTCTAGAACGTGCTTATCTCTTGAGCGATGGACGGGAGATTTCTTTGGCTGCGTTTAGTATTCATGGGCTGGAGAAGTGCAGTCAGGTCATTAGGACTTTAGATGAGGTAGAAGGCGATCACATTCGTCGCGTGCTCGAGATTGCTGGAGGGAACAAGAGTCGCGCGGCCAGGTTGCTTGGTATGAAGCGTACCACGTTATACTCCCGTATGCAGACCTTGGGATTGCACTGAATTCTCAGGGGCTTCTCTGTGGTTCGTGAGTGCTGGTCGTACGTCGTCCGATTGCAGGGTTGTTTCTTGTAAGAATTGGCCTGACCATCAGCGTCGTTGACTTCCTATCTTGCTCCCGCGATCTTGTTCACTGTCTTGCTACCGCTTTGAGTATTGAGCCGTCAATGGGTTCTGGTTCTTGTAATCCTCTGACACTCAGGGACATTGGAGATGAATAAGACTTGGTCCGTCTTGCGAGGGTGGAGGTGTCGCATCGGAAATGCGTGATCTGCCATCAGACGTGGTGGTGCTAGCTGCTTTCGCGGGCTTTGTTGTTGAGGATGGACACACGGTTCTAGGCTTCCCGGTTCTCTCGAACGCCTCTTGCGAGCACCACCTGGTCATCTACACGGCGCAAATACCGGACGGCCGCACGCGTTTGGTAGCCTTCGCCAAGCGCGACAGCCGCGACCCGGACGTCCCCGCCCGCGAGTGGTCGATCCACTGCAAGGCGGAGATGCCCGCCTCTCGTTTGGACCAGTTCGTCGCCCTCTTACGGGACCGTCTCGATGGCGGCACGCTCGAGGTCCGCGAGGTCCGGGAGCTCAGCCCAACCGGGTGAGCGCCCCCGACACCTTCCGCGAATTTCTCCGCTCGCGCGACCTGCCCGTGACCGAGCAGCGCATGCGGGTCGCCACGCTCCTCTTCTCCACCCACAAGCACGTGAGCGTTGAGGAGATCCTCGAGCGCCTGCAGGCCGACCGGGTCGAGATCGGCAAGGCGACGGTGTATCGTACGCTGGACCTGCTCGTTGACAGCGGCCTCGTGCGCGAGCACGACTTCGGGGAAGGCTTCAAGCGCTACGAGTACCTGGCCGGGCCAGCCGATCACGAGCACCTGATCTGCGAGAGCTGCAACAAGCTGATCGAGTTCACCAGCGTCGAGATCGAAGACCTCAAGCGGGAGCTCGCCCGAGCCCATAACTTCCAGCCACGGTTCCACCGGGTGGAAGTGTACGGCCTCTGCGAGGACTGTGGCGTTGGAGCCGTAGAGCAGGGATCCCCGGCCGATCGGCTGCCCAAGGCGGCCTTCTCGAGAGGAGGAGGACGGCGACAGACGTGAACAGACGCGGTCCATACCTGAGGACTGGCCGCACCGGGACCTGCATGACCAGGACAGGCCTCACGGCGGAGCCTGCGATCCGCGGCGCCTGGGGCCGCTTGGTCTGGCTGATTCTCATGCCGCTCTTCACTAGCGCAGCCCCGGGTTTTGCGCAGGAAGAGTCTCCGGCCGGTCTGGCCGCGCTCGAGCTCCCGATCGGCGCCCGCCCGCTCGGCATGGGGCGCGCGTACGTCGCCTCCTCGGGTGATCTGCAGGGCCTCTTCTACAATCCCGCCGGCCTGGCGGCGCGCGACTCGATCGGGCTGACCTTTTCCCGCTACCAGGGGGCCTCCGACCTGGACGTCACGGGCAACTTCGGCGCGGCCTCGCTGCCGCTCCTGGGTGGCGCCGTGACGGTGGCGGCGAGCTTCGAGGACTTCGGCAGCACCCAGCTCACCGGCTCGACCCCCGAGCCGCTGGGGACGCTCGACCTGCGCAACCTGGTGCTCGTGGCGAGCTACGCCTACGAGCTGTCCCCCTCCGTGTCGGTGGGTGCCTCGGCCAAGTACCTGAACTCGGACCTGGGCGTGGCGGAGGGCAGCGGGGTCTCCTTCGACGCGGGAGCGCTGCTGCGCCCCGCCGGCTCGCCGCTCACCATCGGGGCGGCGGTGCTCAACGTGGGGCCCAAGGTCACGTTCAAGCTGAACGACGCCGACGAGGGGGATACGGAGGGCGCGGGAGACGACCTGCCGAGCCGCTTCCGCTGGGGCGCAGCCCTCGACGTCGGGCAACTGACCCGCTCGCAGGGCGAGTACGGGCTGCGCATCGCGGCCGACGTGGAGCACAACCTCCGCGAGCTGGGTGAGATCAGCGCCTTTGGCGGGGCCGCGGTGGAATACCGCGACATGATCGTGCTCAGGGGCGGCGTGCTGAACCTGAACAACCCGTTTGGCGGGGAGTCGGCGACCGGGGCTTCTCTCGGCGCGGGCGTGCACTGGCAGAAGCTGCGCGTGGACGTGGCGCGCGAGCTGGGGGTGAACGAGGCCGGGGACGAGACTCACTTCAGCTTCGGCGTCGAGTTTTGAGAGTGCCTGCTCTGGAGCCTGTGCTGCTGCGGTGCCTCCCCTGCCTGCTCCTCCTGACGGGGATGGTGGGCTGCCGGGAAGAGTCCAAGGTGGCCGCGGAGACGCGCCTCGCTGACCGGCGAGCCGGGGCCGCCCCCTCGCGAGCCGTTGCGGCGACGGTTCCCGGGATGCAGGCGGAGCAGAGTGGCTCCGCTGTGGCGCGCAGGCCGGAGGGAAGGTCGCGCGGGGCGCTGCGGGTCGTGTACTCCGCGAGCACCCAGGGCTGGCTGGAGCCGTGCGGCTGCGCGGTGAAGGGCAAGGAGATGGGAGGCGTGGCGCGCCGGGCCACCGT
>JACCXV010000377.1 GCA_013696835.1 Gemmatimonadota bacterium
AGCACCAGGGTCTCGAACGCCGGCCGAACGCCGTTCTTCGGAGTGGGAACCGCCACCAGGCGCGCCCGCTGGTCGAAGGAGAAGCCGTTCACGTCGAGCAAGGTCCAGCCGTCGTCGGTGCCCCCGACATTGACCGCAGCCGTCGCCACGTTCTTGCCCACGCTCTGGGCAGCCTTGATCCAGGCCTGCTTCGGCGTCAGGGAGGCGCCACCGGGGGCTGCGGCGTCACCGGTTGCGGACGACGAGACGTAGCCCACCTTTCCGCCGACGATGCCCACCGTGATCAGGCCATCGTGGCCGGCGGCGAGCGACCCGTAGCGCTGCCGGAAGATGACCGCGTGGATCTGGTTTCCTGCCATGCGGGAATCGCTGACGAGCTCGAGGTTCGTCACCGCCTGATCGGAGAGCCGGAAGAGCGCCCGGTTCTGACGTACGAATCGCCTGGCACCCGTGACGGCATCTCCCGTCAGGCCCGTGGCCAGGTAGCCACCGTGCTTCACGAGCGACGCCGGTGTCCCGAAGCGGTTCCAGCGCACGCTCGCGCCTAGGCCGTTCACGATGCTCTTCTGCGCCGCCGTCGGCTGCACGAGACCCGCACGCGTGTCGAGGTTTGCGAGTGGGGTGTGAGCGTCGAGAATCTGCGCCTGCCCGTGCAGCGCCCCACCCGAAGAGGCGGCCAGGAGCGGCCAGCTGAGAAGCGCGATCGCGGCCGCGCGGCGCGTCAGGCGACCGAAGCGAGAGAGGCGGCTCTCCCTCTCCGTTTCTACGGCACGTACGTGCATGTCGTTGTCCTCACGATGTGAGTTGCGGAAGCGGTGCTCGGGCTGTGACGGTGGAGAAGAAACCAAACTGCATCAAGCACGGACCATTCCAAAACCGCGCGTGTGCGGTCCGCCTCTCAAGTCACCTTGCCTGTGTGTTGATTGGACTTGTCAGGTCGTTGCGTCGCGGCTGGCCGGCACCTGTGGCGGGCCAGAGCCGTAGATGCACTACTCTGCACAGGAATGCAAGCACCAGTCTGGTGCAATGCTTCCCGTTTTAAGGGGCCGTGTTTTGGCCGGGCGAGATGCCTCTAGGGCCCGCAGGAGAGCGCGGCCAACCGCTCCTCCACGCGCTGCAGGTCGGTTCGGGCATCCAATTGACGATAGATGGATCGCGCCTTCTCGAAATGGCCGTTCGCCTCGTCGGCGTCGCCGAAGCCGGATCGGAAGAGCCCGTAGTCGAAGTGCACCTCCGCCTGGGCGTGCAGGTAGTTGTGCCGGTGCGACACCTCGAGTGCCTTCTCGAAGAAGGTGACGCCATTCGGGTCCTCGCGCAGCCGTGAGAGCGTGCCCAGAAGCCGGTAGATGTGGATCAGGATCAGCACGAAGCCGTGGCGGAGGGCGATCTCCTCGCCCAGGCGGCCCTGCTCCTCGGCGAGCAGGTACTGACCTTCACGCTGATAGAGCTCGCAGAGGTTGCCGCGCACCGCCGCCACCACGTACGGGCGCGTGGCGAGCGACACCGCTTTCTCGTAAGAGTGCAGGGCGCGCGCGAACTCGCGCTGCTCCACCTGGATCAGACCCAGGTTGTTGTGGCAGCGCGCCAGCTCGCCGGCATCGCCGAGTGCTTCGAAGATGCGGATGGCACGGCTGCTGAAGTCCGTGGCACCCTCCAGATCGCCCATGCGCCGCCGGACCACGGACAGGTTGTTCCACAGCTGGCCCATCTGGAAGTCGTCGCCGGCCTCCTCGGCGTGGAGCCGCGCCGCGGTGTAGTGCTGCTCGGCCTCCTCCCACTTGCCCTGGTCCACCTTCACGTTTCCCAGCCCCGTGGCGGATGCGGAGCACTCCGCGGCGTCGCGCGAATCGCGCGCGAGGCCGTACGCCGTCTCGTAATGCGTGCACGCTCGGTCGAGCTCCCCGTACGCCTGACTCAGCCTCGCGATGCGGCGCAGCGCGAGCAGATGCGGCCCGCTGTCGGAGAGGCCGCGGCTCAGCGCGAGAGCCTTGTCGTAGCAGGCGGCGGCGTGGTCGGGCCGCTCGTGGCGCTCTAAGATCTCCCCGAGCTCCACGATGCGCCGCGCGCTCGCGCTCCCGTCGCCGCCGGCGAGAGCCTCCACGACGTCGCGGCAGCCCTTCCGCAGGGCGTCCTGCATCGCGCGGTCCGCGGCGAAGGCGGCCTCGACCGCTTCCAGCATCGCTCCGTGCGTCAGCGTGCGCTTGTCGAAGGTGAGATAGCTCGAAGAGCTCGCCCACTGCTTGCCGGGATCCACCGACGAGTGGGCCAGTACCTGATCGCGCAGCAGCTGGAAGATCTCGCCCTCGGGGAACGTCTGCAGCAGCGCGTGCACTTCCACGCGTGGCGGGCGGGTGCTCGGCACCGCTGGCTTCCTGCCGTTGCCTCGGGATCGCGGAGGCACTTCGGCATCGAAGCGACCTACGGAGGGAAGTGGCTGGCGCGGCGCGTTCAGCGTCGCCGGGGATGGGGGTCTCACGGTATCCTTTGCCGAAGCGCCGGAGGGCTCGGGTCGCTAGCCGCCGGAGGTGGTGTCGATGCCGCCCTTCCGGGACCCGGCACCGTAGACGGAGAAGTGGGAGGTGGGGGCGCGGACGGAGGAGGACGTCGCGTCGCCGCCGTGGTCCACCCACCGCGTCCCCGTCCAGTGGTAGACGTTGATCTTGTCGAGCCCGATGCCGCCCAGGTTGGCCCCCGCGAGGGGAAGCGTCACCTGCGCGGGCCTGGAGAACTGCAGGCCGCTGGGCCCGAACTCCGCCACCACGTAGGAGGCTTCGGGGAGCGTCGTTGGCAGGTCGATCGTGACGAAGGTGTCCCTGGCGAGCGCGCCCCGCGGAATGTCGACCCGGAACCCCTGCAGCTCCACGAACCCTCCGCGCGCGGCCGAGATCCGCTTTCCCGCATGTCGGTTGGAGCTCAGGTCGGGTGGAGTGAGGAACGTGACGAGCCCGGTCGTCGAGAACCCGCCCACTTCCTCGGGTCCCGCCGAGGCGAGCCCGATCGCATGCGGAGGACCGTGGGGGGAGAGGGAGGGCTCTGCGCCTTCGCACGCCAGGCCTGCCAAGCCCGTCAGGAAGAGCGCGAGCGCAGACCACGCGGC
>JACCXV010000389.1 GCA_013696835.1 Gemmatimonadota bacterium
GGCCTGGTCCACGCCGTCGCGGGGCACCAGGATAGCGGACGGCGCTTCGTCTCGCTGGGGCGCGGCGGCCGACGGCTTTCGGAGCCCCAGCTCGGCGTCGGCGGGGCTCCGGATCTGCTGGCGCAGGAGGACGCCGAACGCGAGCACGGCCACGGCCGCCATGCCGAGGCCGGGAACGAGCCGAGGCACCGTCAGCCATCCCCACCCGGGGGTGCGCACCGGCGGTGGGCCACCGCCCGCCGGCCGAGCGATACGCGCGAGCACCGACGCCCGCAGATCGGCAGGGGTTGGCGCCCGCGCCTCTGCATCCACCTTCCATGCCCGGTAGCCGCGCGCTACGTCGGCAGCCAGCGCCTCGATCTCCGTCAGCCTCCGCGCACAGGCTGGGCACGCACTCAGATGCTCCTTCACCCGGCCCGCCTCTAGCGCTGGCAGCTCGCCCGTGCGGTAGCGGTCGAGCAGGTCCGCGACGTGAGGGCTGCGGATCACGCGCGTCCGAAGCCTCTCGCGGCCAGGCAGGCGCGCATCTTCTCGCGCGCCCTCGACAGCCGCGACATCACCGTACCCATGGGGATGGAGAGCGCGCTGGCGATCTCCTCATAGCTGAACTCCTCCTCGTGGCGCAGATGGAAGCACTCCCGCTGATCGAAGGGCAGCGCCGCGAGGCAGTCCGACAGCGCCGCGGCCAGCTCGCGCGTCTCCACGCGCGCCCCCGTGTCCTCGCGCGCGGGCAGCTCGGCACCGGTGGCGGGACTCACCAGCGGCAGGAGGCCCCAGAGCTTGCGCCGCCGGATGCGGTTCAGACACAGGTTCCGCGCGATCGCGAAGAGCCAGGTGTAGAAGCGCTGCGCGGGATCGTAACGCGACAGGCCGGTGTAGGCGCGCACGAACGCCTCCTGGACGGCATCCTCGGCATCGTCGGGATCTCCGAGCAGGCGCAGACAGCTCCAGTACAGCCGGCGTCCGTAGCGGTCCACCAGGGTCGCGTAGGCGCGTGACTCGCCGGCGAGCACCCGCGCCAGCAAGGCTGCTTCGGCCGCAGGGTCTGACCCCGCCGGCGGCGTGCCCTGGGCCAACTCCCGGGAGACCGGGTCAGGGGCACCGGCCGGCGTGCTCACGCGAGCGGCGCTCCTGCAGGGTTGATACCCGCGGCGTCGGAGTCCATTCCGCGGCGGCGGCCCGGAGGGGGTGGAAGAGATGACGTGGAGGGGTCGGGCACCCACCGGCCCCCTCGCCACGGAAACGGCGGGGGCTCGGCGGCGGGGGCCTGGCCGCGCTAGGCGCGTCCCATCTGCAGCTTCTCGGTCTTCTTGTAGCCTGCCGGAACCTCGTACGTGCCCGCAGGCGCGGCCTTGCGCTCGACCTTCTGCACCTCCTGCCAGCTGGCGAACGTGGACCCCATCGCCGAGATCCGCGTGTCGATCCGCACGGGATAGCCTTCGATGGACCCCATCTTGTCGCCCAGCTCCTTCAGCATCGGGTTCCCTGTGAACATCGCCTGCGTCACCTTGCGCAGCTGGTCGCTCGAGACCCCGAGATCCTTCGACACCCAGTAGTCCATGGCGATGTCCTGACCCATCATCTTGATGGCCACCTTGGTGAGCGTGGTGCCGAAGCCGTTCACCGTCCGGGCCTCGGTGGTGGGCGTCACGGTGATCTCGGGCTTCATCATGGACATCATCTGATTTATCTCGGCGGGGAACTGGAACGGCAGCGTCGACTCGTAGTACGTCTGATCCTTGGGGAACAGCACGAACATCTTGTTCTGGTCCTGCCGGAAGATCACCGACGTTCCCGCCGCGTCGTCCGCGATCGCGATGCGATTGTCGCCGATCCACGTGCGGCTCACCCCGTCCTGCGCGGGCACGCTGCGGCCCATCAGCTTGACGGAATCGGTGTGGGTCTTGGACTCGATGTAGACGTCCTGCCCCGATGCGAGGGCGGGCACGGCGGCGAGAACCGCGACGAGCAGGCGTCCGATCCAGGGAAGAGCACGCGACACGAGGATCCTCCGTCGGGAAGTCGTTGTGGATGAAGCCGCAGTCTAGCCGCCGGCGAGCGGCACGGTCAATTGTACCCCCCCCCGGCTGGCGAGTTCACCGACGCACCTCTTGGACGACGGCCACCGGCGCCGCCGGCCCGGCCCGCGCGACGACCGCGGCCGTGAAGATCGCATCGAGCATGCCTTCCGTGAGCTTTCCCGTAAAGGTGTTCTGCTGGCTCGGGTGATAGGAACCCAGGAGCGTGGCGGCCCACGCCGGGAGCGCGGCGTGGGCCCCGTGGCCGAAACGCGGGCGCGGGCGTGGAATCGCACCAGCGTCCCCCGCATGCAGGCTCAGCACCTGGTCGAAGGCGAGCTTGCCGAGAGCGATCACCACGCGTAGCCGGGGGAGCAGCAAGCGCTCGCGCGCGAGATAGTCGCTGCAGGCGCGTATCTCGGAAGGGAGCGGCCGGTTGTCGGGTGGGGCGCAGCGCGCGATCGCCCCTATCCAGGCGCCCCGCAGCCACAGCCCGTCCTCGCGCGATTCCGAAGCCGGCAGGTTCGCGAGGCCGGCCCTGTGGAGAGCGCGGAACAGCCAGTCGCCGCTGCGGTCTCCCGTGAACACCCTCCCCGTGCGGTTGCCCCCGTGTGCCGCGGGCGCGAGCCCCACGATCCACAGCCAGGCCGCGGGGTCCCCGAACCCCGGAACGGGCCGGCCCCAGTAGATCCACTCGCGGAACGCCGCCCGGGGCGTGCGGGCCACGCTCTCGCGCCACTCGACCAGGCGCGGGCAGCGGAAGCAGGTGATCACGTCTTCAACGAGCGCCCGGTGCCCATCGAGCACCGCCGCACCTGCGCGGCTGTGGCTCACCTCCCGGCTGGCGCCACCGGCCGCGGGCGCAGGTAGGCGCCCCGCCCCTGGAGCCTCCCTATCTC
>JACCXV010000393.1 GCA_013696835.1 Gemmatimonadota bacterium
GTGCTCGAGGAGGGGCTCGGACCCGCGGCCGCGCTGGGTACCCTGGGCCTGCGGCGCGGAGAGCGGGTCCTGCCGACGGGCTTCACCACGCCCGAGGCTCCGGAGCTGGCGGCTCTCCTGCGCTCGCTGGTGGACGAAGGCGTCCGCGCGCTCGCGATGGAGGTCTCGTCCCACGCCCTGGTGCAGCACCGCGTGTCCGGCCTGCGCTTCGCCGGCGGGATCTTCACGAACCTCACGCACGAGCACCTGGACTACCACGGCACGCTCGCCGCGTACCGGGAGGCCAAGCTCCTGCTGTTCGACGCGTTGCGCGAGAGCGGCGGGTGGGGCGTGGTCAACCTCGACGATCCCGCGGCGGCGGCGTTCGTCGCGCGCGGCCCCGACCGGCTCCTGACCTTCAGCCTCGAGCGGCGCGAGGCCGACGTGTTAGCCGAGGAAATGACGCTCGAGCCCGCGGAGAGCCGAGTGCGGGTGCTCGCCCGCGGCGAGCGCGTGGAGATGCGGCTGCGTCTCGGCGGCCGCTTCAACGTCGCGAACGCGCTTGGCGCCTTCGCAGCCGGGCTGGCGGCCGGCATGCCGGCGGAGCGGGTGGCCACGGCGCTCGCGCGGGTCGAGCGGGTCCCAGGGCGCTTCGAGATCTACTCGGGTGCCGGCCGCACCGCGCTCGTGGACTACGCGCACACCCCCGATGCCTTCGAGCGCGTGCTTGCGACCGCCCGCCAGCTGGCGCGCGGCGAGCTGATCCTGGTTTTCGGCTGCGGGGGCGAGCGCGACCGGGAGAAGCGCCCCGTCATGGGAGCCATCGCGGGCCGGCTGGCGGACACGGTCTGGCTCACGACCGACAATCCCCGCCGCGAGCCGCTGGACCGGATCATGGAAGACGTGCTGCAGGGGCTCCGTGGCGGGCGGGCCGCGTGGGTGCGGGAGGACGATCGGGCCCGCGCCATCGGGCGGGCTCTGGTGGAGAGCCGACCCGGCGACCTGCTGGTGCTCCTGGGGAAGGGCGACGAGGCGTATCAGGAGGTCAACGGCGTCAAGCACCCCTGGTCGGACCGTGACGCAGCGCGCGCCGCGCTCCGCGATCTCGACGCGTCCGCCCGGCAGGAGATCGATGTCCCCCACACCGAGGACGCGTCGCATGCCTGAGTCGAACGGCGCCCGCGGGGTGCGGTCCGAGCAGCCAGCGGAGGTACACGTGACCGCGCAGCGCGTCAGCGATGCGCTCGGCGAGCCCGTGCTGCGGGGCTCCGTCCAGGCGTTCTCGGGCATCTCCATCGACAGCCGCACGGTCGGCCTTGGCGAGCTGTTCTTCGCGCTTCGCGGGGAGCGCCAGGACGGCAACGCGTTCGTGGCGCGAGCAGTGGAGGCGGGTGCCGCAGGGGTCGTGGCGGCCATCGCGCCGCCACCCGACGTGGCGGGGTGCTGGTGGTGGCCCGCACCCGAGGGAGTCGCAGCGCTGCAGCGGCTCGCGCTCGCGCACAGGCTGACGATGCCCGCGCGCGTGGTGTGCGTGACCGGCTCAAACGGAAAGACGAGCACCAAGGAGCTGATCGCCGCCGTCCTCGCAACCGCGCATGCGATCGTGCGCACGCCAGGCAACCTGAACAGCCAGGTCGGGCTGCCGCTCTCGCTCTTGCGTCTTCGGCCCGACCACGCGTGGGGAGTGTTCGAGGTCGGCACCAGCACTCCCGGCGAGATCGCGACGCTGGCGGCCGTGGCGCGACCCGACGTGGGCGTGATCACGAATGTGGCGCCCAGTCATCTGGAGGGGCTCTCGTCCATCGAGGGCGTGATTCGCGAGAAGACAGATCTGGCGGCCGCGCTGGGCCGTCGCGGGACGCTGGTGTACGGCGGCGACGGTGAGCTCCTGCGTTCGGCCGTCGCCGCCTTCTCGTGTGACCGCGTGAGCTTCGGCCTGGCGGAGTCGAACGACGTCCACCCCACGCACTGGGAGCTCGACGAGGGTGGCCGCCCGGTGTTCGACGTCGCCGGCGCCGGTGAGATCCGGCTGCGCCTCGTGGGGCTGCCGAACCTGCTCAACGCCCTCGCGGCGATCGCGGTGGGGCGTCTCGCGGGGCTGGCGCCCGCGCAGATCCGGCGCGGCCTCGAGTCGGCCGAGCCGCTCTCGCTGCGGCTCGAAGTCGCGCGTGCCGGCGGGGTGACGGTGATCCGAGACTGCTACAACGCCAACCCGGACTCCATGCGCAGCGGCGTCGAGACGCTGCGCTCGATCGCGGGCGGCGGTACTCGTGTCGCCGTGCTGGGCGGGATGCGCGAGCTCGGCCGCGAGAGCGAGGGCCTCCACTACGCACTGGGCCGCGAGCTGGGGGAGCGACCGGTGGACCTCCTGCTGATCTTCGGAGACGAGGCCGTCCCCCTGGCACGCGGTTACCAGGCCACGACCGACGCGCCGGTGCACTTTTTCCGCGACGACGCGGCTCTCGTGCGTTTTCTCGGCGAACGCGTCGCAGCGCCCGCCACGGTCCTCTTCAAGGCCAGCCGGGGCGTGGCGCTCGACGGGGCCGCCCGCGCCTACCTGGTTGGCCTCCAGCAGGCGCCGTCGAACGGCGCCGGCCGGCGCTGATGCTCTACCACCTGCTGGCTCCGCTGGTGGGCGTGGACACGTTCTTCAACGTCTTCCGCTACATCACCTTTCGGGCGGCCTACGCGACCGTGACCGCGCTCCTCCTGTCGTTCCTTGTGGGCCCCCCCATCATCCGCAAGATGCGCGAGCTGAAGGCGGGCCAGACGATTCGCGAGGAGGGACCGCGGAGCCACCAGTCCAAGGCCGGGACGCCGACCATGGGGGGGCTAATCATCCTGATCTCCACGGTGGTGCCGACGCTACTCTGGGCCGACCTGAGCAATCCCTTCATCCACCTGCTGCTGCTCTCCACGATCTGGATGGGAGTGCTCGGGTTCCTGGACGACTACCTGAAGGTCGTGAAGCGGAAGTCGCGCGGCCTCATCGCCCGTCAGAAGCTGATCGGCCAGGCGCTGCTCGGGATCCTGCTGGGGGCGCTGCTGTATCTGCGGCCGATCCACGGCGACTTCGTGACGCAGACCAGCGTACCCTTCTTCAAGAACGTGTTCCTGGCGCTCGGCGTCCTGTATGTGCCCTTCATCATCTTCTTCCTGACGGGGATCACGAACGCCGTGAACCTCACCGACGGCCTGGACGGCCTCGCGATCGGGCTCGCCGGGATTGCCGGCTTCGCCTTCGCCGGGTTCTCCTACGTCGCCGGACGCGCGGACTGGTCGAGTTACCTGCAGACGCTGTACCTGCCCGGTGCCGGCGAGCTCACGATCTACAGCATGAGCCTGGTTGGCGCGGCGCTCGGCTTCCTTTGGTTCAACGCGCATCCCGCGGAGATCTTCATGGGAGACACGGGGTCGCTGGCGGTGGGTGGCGCATTCGGCACGCTCGCGATCCTCCTCAAGGCTGAGTTCCTGCTCGTGATCGTGGGCGGCGTGTTCGTGATGGAGGCGGGCTCGGTGATCCTGCAGGTCGCCAGCTTCAAGCTGCGCGGCAAGCGGATCTTCCGCATGTCGCCCATCCACCATCACTTCGAGCTGCTGGGCTGGAACGAGCAGAAGATCGTCACGCGCTTCTACATCCTGGGCATCCTGTTCGCGCTCCTGGCCCTCAGCACCCTCAAGATCCGCTGATCTCTCCGCGCGCGGGTCGCCTCGGCGCACGCTCCTCCTCCCCAGGCCGGGGCACCCGCCACCGCGGAGCTTGATGCGCGCGACGGTGAGCGGGGAGGCGGCGATGCGGCAGAATCACACGAGGTGGGCGGTCGACATGTGCGAGCCCGTGGCGGCAAGGACCAACAGCGTCGAGGGCCTTCGCGTGGCGGTGCTGGGACTGGGCAGGAGCGGACGTGCCGCGACGCGGCTGGCGCTGGCGCGCGGCGCTGCGGCCGTGTACGCCTCGGACTCGGACGCGGGACCGGTGCTGGAAGAGGCGCGCGCGGAGCTGGAGGCGCTGGGTGCCGACGTGGAGCTCGGGCGGCACGATCCCGAGCGCCTGGCCGGCTCGGAGCTGGTCGTGATCAGCCCCGGCATCCCGCCGGCCAGGACGCCGCTGGCGGAGCTGCCCGGCGTGCGGGTGGTTGGAGAGCTGGAGCTCGCGTCGTGGTACGTGATGTCCCCGCTGGCGGCCGTAACCGGCACCAACGGGAAGACGACCACCACCGCCCTGCTGCACGCCATCGGTGAGGCCGCGGGCGCGCGCACCGTGGCCGCGGGCAACATCGGCCTGCCGCTGTCGGACGTGGCCGCGGCGGGGGAGCCGCTCGACTGGATCGCGTGCGAGGCATCGAGCTTTCAGCTCGCGAGCATCGAGAGCTTCCGGCCGCGTGTCGGCGTCTTGACGAACATCGCGGCGGACCACCTGGACCGATACGACGAGATTGGGAGCTACGTCCGCGACAAGGAGGCGATAGCCCGCAACATGACGTCCGACGACGCGCTGGTGCTGAACGCCGACGACCCCGGCAGCGACGGCTTCGCCCGGGACGCCGCGGCCGCACGCCGCTTCTTCACCGTCAAGCGGCCGCGCCTGCCGGGGCTCGGCGTGCATCGCGGCTGGTTCCTCGAGCGGAAGGCCGACGGGACGGAAAGGAGGATCGCGCCGCTCGAGTCGCTCCGGCTGCGCGGACCACACAACCTCCAGAACGCGCTGGCGGCGGGCCTGGCCGCGCTGCTGATGGGCGTTCCGCGCGAGGGGGTCGCCGCGGGGCTCCGGCAGTTCACGGGCGTCCCGCACCGCCTCGAGGAGGTGGCACGGATCGACGGCGTTCGATTCGTCAACGATTCCAAGGCCACCAACGTGCAGGCGACGGTGTGGGCGCTGCGCAGCTTCGACTCCTGCCTGCTGCCCATCCTCGGCGGTCGGCACAAGGGCAGCCCGTACAGCCCGCTCGCACCGGAGATGGCCGGGAAGGTGAAGACTGTGTTCGCCATCGGCGAGGCGCGGGAGCGGATTGCAGCCGATCTGGAAGGCACCGTGCGCGTGATCCCCATGGACTCGCTCGAAGAGGCGGTGAGGGCCGCCTTCCGTTCGGCCGAGGGTGGGGACACCGTGCTCCTCTCTCCCGCCTGCTCGAGCTACGACATGTTCCGCGACTTCGAGGACCGGGGGGAAGCGTTCCGGCGAATCGTCAACGGGCTGCGCCGCTCTCCGGACTTCGCGCGCGACCGGCGGCGCAAGGACCCCCGGTGAGCGCTCGGCTCGGAGCGACCGCCGGTGAACGTAGCGTGGCGGAGGGACCGCAGGTGTTCGTTCGCCCGGGACGCTCCCCGAGCCAGGCGGCGGCGGATGTGCGCCGCACGGGCTCCGCAGGGCCGGTCGATCCGCGGCTGACCGTGCTCGCGCTCTCGCTGGTCGCCTTCGGTCTGCTCATGGTCTACAGCGCCAGCTCGATGCTCAGCATGATGCGTTTCGAGAACGGGCATGCCTTCCTCGAGAGCCAGGCGATCAAGGCGGTCCTGGGGATCGCGATCATGTTCGCGATCGCGCGCGTGGACTACCACGCCTGGTCGGGCCTCGCGGGGCCGATGCTCTGGGGAAGCCTGGCGCTGCTCGCGCTCACCGTTCTCCCCGGCACCGAGAGCCTCACCCCGGAGATCAACGGCGCCCGCCGCTGGATCGCCCTGCCGGGATTCAGCTTCCAGCCGTCCGAGCTCGTCCGCCTCGTGACGGTGCTCTGGCTCGCGGCGAGCCTCGCGGGCCGCCCGGAGCGGCTGGCGAGCTTCCGGCGCGGCACGCTCAGGCTGTGCATCCCGCCCGCGATCGGCTTCGCCCTGCTCGTGCTGCAGCCGGATTTCGGCAGCGGTCTCTTCCTGGCGCTGATGGTGGCGACGATGCTTTTCCTCGGCGGCGTGCCGTTGCGCCACCTGTTCGCTCTCGCCGCCTGCGCGGTGCCGGCCCTGGTATGGCTCGCGGTGGCCGAGCCGTACCGCATCCAGCGGCTGCTAGCCTTCCGGGACCCCGACAAGTACCTCGAGAGCCTCAGCTACCAGGTGCATCAGTCGCTGATCAGTCTGGGGTCGGGTGGGCTGCTCGGCGTGGGGGTCGGATCGAGCAAGCAGAAGTTCCTGTTCCTCCCCGAGGCGCACACCGACTTCATCTTTGCGATCATCGGCGAGGAGCTGGGCTTCGCCGGCGCGGGGCTCACGCTCGCCGCATTCGTCTATCTCGCCGTGGTGGGATACCGGACGGCCCGGCGGGCGCCCGACGACTTCGGGCTGCTGCTCGGCGGCGGGCTCACCGCCACGCTGGTGCTGGGCAGCCTGTTCAACATCGGGGTGGCCACCGGGAACCTGCCGACCACCGGCCTCACGCTGCCGTTCATCAGCTACGGCGCGACCTCGCTCACGGTGAGCCTCGCCGCCGTCGGAGTGCTGATGAACCTGTCACGTCCGCGCCGGCCCGCAGACAGGGTCCTGCACTCGCTGCGCGCCGCGGAGGGGAGCAGCGGCAGGCCGCGAC
>JACCXV010000092.1 GCA_013696835.1 Gemmatimonadota bacterium
GTCGATGGCACCGCGCTTGCTGGGAATAGGGGGAAAGGGGTGGTCTGATCATGAAGATCCTGCTGGCGGAAGACGATCCGGCGTCCCGCGAGGCGCTGGTGGGCCTCCTGGAGTGCGAGGGCCACGAGGTGATCTCGGTCGAGCGCGGCGATGAGGCGCTCGCCGTGCTGGCCGACGTCAACCCCGAGGTGCTCATCGTCGACTACCGGCTGCCGGACATCAACGGCCTCGACGTCCTGTCTGAGCTGCATGCAGCCCGTCGTCTGCCCCCCGCGATCCTCATGAGCGCGTACGTGCTCAGCGACCGTGTGCGTGCCGTGGCCGGCGCGCTTGCAGCGCGGGTGCTCCGGAAGCCGATCGCCGTGACGGAGCTGCTCGGGGCCCTTCCCCGGGCCGGCACCCTCAGCTTGCGTGAGGTGCGCGGCCGCCCGTAATCTTGCGGCATGACGCCGGGTGGCTTCCTCGTCCTGCTGGTCATCGCCGCCCTCTGCGGCGCCCTGGGTCAGGCGATCGCGGGCTACACGGCCGGCGGCTGCCTGGTCTCCATCGTGCTCGGCTTCATCGGAGCCTTCCTCGGCGGCTGGCTCGCGGAGCGCTTCGACCTTCCGACGTTCTTCTCCGTGAGCGTCCAGGGGCAGGACTTCCCCGTCTTCTGGTCCATCATCGGGGCGGCGCTCACGGTCGCGCTGCTGAGCCTGCTGGCCGGCCGGCGCACCTGAGCCACCGTCGTCCCACCGCAGCCATCCCCCTGCGAGAGCCGGCAGCCAAGGGTCCGTGACGCGACCCTCGCGCCGCTCCCCGCGTCTCGCGGCCGCGAGGACGGGAGGGCGGACCGCCCTGTCGCTCGTGCGCGGCGTCTACGACAAGGCTGGCCGCGACGAGATCTTCTTCCTGAGCTCCGGCATCACCTTCAACGTCACGATCTGCTTCGTCCCCCTCGTCCTGCTCGGCGTCTCGGCGCTGGGCTACGTGGTGGCGTCCTCGACCGAGGCGTACCTGTCGACGATCGAGATGGTGCAGGGGCTGCTGCCGCTCTCCGGAGAGGGGGTCCGTGACCTGCTGCTGGGACTGGTGCCCGAGAGGGGTCGCCTGGGACTGGTGGGCGCGCTAGCGCTGGTGTGGGCCTCGACGCGCCTCTTCGGATCGCTCCGCACCGTGCTGTTCATCGTGTTCGAGATCGACGACCGGCACCGGATGGGGATCGTCGAAGGCAAGATCCACGACGTCAAGATGGTGGTGGTCGTCAGCCTCTTCTTCCTCGTTTCGATGGCCCTCACCGCGCTGGTCGGATGGGTCGGCGAGCTCGGCCTGCCGTTCTTCGGCCGCCCGGGAGACCTGCCGCTCTGGTCCTTTCTCGCCGGCGTCGCCCTCACGTTCGTGATCACGCTCGTCATGTTCTACATCCTCTACCGCTATCTCCCGAACCGCGCGATCCGTCGCGACACCGCCCTGACGGCCGCTGCCGTGTCGGGGATCCTCTTCGAGGCAGCGAAGTATCTCTTCGTGGGCTACCTTGCCCGCCTCACGGACACGGCCATATACGGCCAGTTCAGCACGGTCGTCCTGCTGCTCGTCTGGGTGTACTACTCATCGGTCGTCTTCATCCTCGGAGGGGAGATCGCGTGGCTGATCCGCTGCCGCCAACGTGCGCCAGCCCGCGAGGAGCCGCGCCGGCCGTTTCGGCGTCAACCGCCGGCGGTCTCGCCGCCCCCGCAACCGTGAGAGCGTGGCTCGTGGCGCTCACGGCTCTCGCGCTGCTCTCGCCGCCGTGGATGCGGGCGGTGGCGCAGGAGGTTCGAGTGCTTCCCGTCGGAGGCATCCCGATCGAGGAGGCGCCGGGCCAGGCGAAGGTCGCGTCCTTCGACATCGAGGGCTCGGATGCGTTCCCCCAGGGCCAGATCAAGCGCCGGCTCTTCACCGAAGCCAGTCGCGGGCTGCCGTTCTTCAAGAAGACCAAGCGCCTGAACAAGGAGGAGTTCCTGCGGGACCTGCGGCGCGTCGTGGTGTTCTACCAGCAGAACGGCTACTTCGACGCGGACGTGGAGGGCTACCGCATCACTGAGAAGGAGGGGAAGGACGAGGTGGAGCTCGCGATCATGGTCAACGAGGGCGAGCCGTCCACCGTGGACACCCTGCTGGTCGAGCTCGTGGAGGAGGAGTCCGCCGACAGCCTGGTCTCGGACGTGGACTCGGGCGAGGGTGCCGCCGCCGTGGGAGCGGAAGGCGCGGAGGACCGCCGCGTTGACCTGGAGGACCTGCGCGCGGATCTGCCGATGCGCGAGGGGGACGTCTTCAGCGAGGCGCGGATCGACTCCGCGCAGGAAGTGCTGACGGCACGGCTCCAGAACCGCGGCTTCGCCTTCGGCGAGGTGCTCAAGGAGTACCGCATCGACAAAATCGGGCGCTCGGCCACCCTGGTCTACACCGGCTACCCGGGCGACCTGTACCGCTTCGGGGACGTGCGGGTCGAGGGCGAGACCAATGTGAGCCCGAAGCTCATCCGGGGGCAGGTGCAGTTCGACGCGGGCGACCTGTACGAGCTCGACGAGGTATACGACACCCAGCGCAAGCTGTACCAGCTGGGACTCTTCCGACGGGTGCAGGTCGAGCCGCAGTACGACGCCCCGCTCGGCGACACGCTTCCGGTGGTGATCCGCGTCGCTCCCGCGCAGGAGCATCTCGTTCGTCTGGGCGCGGGATACGGCAGCGAGGAGCAGGTGCGGGCCAGCGCCAGCTGGCTCGACCGCAACTTCCTGGGTGGGGCGAGGCAGGCGCGCGTGGCGGGCGAGTTCTCGCGTCTCCGCCGCCTCGCCTCCGCGTCGCTCACGCAGCCCAACGTGCTGATCAGCGACCTCAGCGCGACGGGCACGATCTTCTACTCCCAGGACCGTGAGGACACCTACCGCGTGCGCCGCGCCGGCGGCACCGGCCGCATCAACCACGAGGTCTCGGGCGACCTGCGCACGTTCTACGGCTTCAACGTCGAGCGGGACCAGTTCAGCGAGATCGACAGTCTCGACCTCGTCCAGGCCCTGCTCGGCCAGCAGTTCCTGAACCCGAGCACGCTGTCCTTCCTCGAGTTCGGCGCGCTGCTGGACACCACCGACGACATCTTCTCGCCGACCGAGGGAAACACGGTCAACCTCAACTACCACTTCGCGAACACGTTCGTGACGGGGGACTACCGGTACCACCGGGCGACGCTGCTCGCGACCCACTACCAGGAGATCCGCCGCGGCTGGGTCCTGGCTTTCAAGGTCCTTCCAGGGGTGATTCGCCCCTACGGTTCGGCCGAGACTGCCGGAGACTCGATCGTGTCCGTGCCGCTCTTCGAGCGCCTGTTCGCCGGAGGGAGCACGAGCGTCCGCGGCTATCAGCGGCGCCGCCTCGGGCCGCTCGCCGGCGAGAACTGCGACGAAAAAGACGCGGAGTGCGACCCCGTCGGTGGCGAGGCGCTCCTCGAGACGAGCGCCGAGCTGCGCTTTCCGCTCTTCGGCAAGCTGCGGGGCGTCGCGTTCGTGGACGCCGGCAACGTGTGGACGGAGCTGGGGGACGTGACCCTCTCCGAGATCCGCTACACCCCCGGCGTGGGCGTGCGCTACGAAACGCCCATCGGACCGGTGCGCGTGGACGCGGGGTTCAAGACCAGGGCCGAGGATCCCGGTCCGGGCGTGGTCTTCCACTTCTCGGTCGGAAATGCCTTCTAGGCCGGCGCAGGCCGGCCCCCCTCCTCCCCGGCGCCGGGCGGCCAGGCTGGCACGGCGGATCGGCTTGACGCTCGCCGGCGTGCTGGGCCTCGTGCTGATCGTCGTCATCGCCGCGCTCGTGACGCTGCAGACCGACTGGGGCCGCGAGCGCGTGCGGCTCCTCGCCCTCGGCCGCCTGCGCGGCATGGTGAACGGGCGGGTGGACGTTGCCCGGATCCGCGGAGACTTCCTGAACGGCATCGCCCTTGAGGGCGTCTCGATCACCGGTCCCGCGGGGGAGCCCCTCCTGGACGTGGGTCGCTTCGGCGTCCAGTACGACCTGCAGGGTCTGCTGCGGCGGGAGATACTGCTCGGGGAGGTCGTGCTGGAGAAGCCTCGCATCCTGCTCGTCCAGGACGCCGCGGGGCAGTGGAACTACGAGCGCATCCTCCCCTTCCTGGCGCCGAAGGAGCAACCCGAGCCCGAGGTCCCCGGTGGCTGGGGATCCGTGGTGCGCCTGAGCGAGCTGCGCATCTCGGAGGGCAGCGTCGGCATCCGCACGGTTCAGCCGGGTCGCGGTTTCGGTCCGCTGGGAAGCGCGGTCGAGCTGGCCGAGCTCACGGGCAAGGTGGATCTCGAGATCGCGAACCGCGGCGGGGAGAACCGCAGACGCTTCGGCGCCGAGGACGTCTCCTTCGTGCTGGCGAGCCCGCGCCTCGCCGTGCGCGAGCTGGACGCGCGAGCCGAGATCACGCCCGAGCGCGTCAAGCTCGAGCGCTTCCTGTTCCGCACGGCTTCCACGGAGCTCGCGGGCGAGGGCGAGGTGCGCGAGATGACAAAGACCCCGGTCCTCGACCTGACCTTCCGCGCCGACCCGCTCACGCTGTCCGACGTGCGGCCCTTCGTACCCGCCATGCCGGCGCTGGAGGGAAGGCTCTCGGGAGGCGTGAAGCTCGAGGGCCCATCCGACAGCCTCGGCGTCACGCTCCAGGACCTGGCGCTCGCGACCGCCCGCTCTCGCATGACGGCCGACGGCCGGGTGCTGGTCGCGGCGACGCCGGTCGTCGATGCGCGCGTCGAGCTCGCGCCGCTGGACCCGGAGGACGCGCGGGCGGTCTACCCGGCCTATCCCCTGGAGGAGCCGCTGCGGGCGACGCTCGCGAGCCGCGGGGCGCGCGAGCGCATGGAGATCGACGGCAGGCTCGCCTTCGGGACGACCGAGGCGACCGTGGCCGGCACCGTCGGATACCCCGAGGC